>JAZUQM010000186.1:0-6584 GCA_045605705.1 Candidatus Scatosoma sp. | reverse complement strand
TGAAAAGGGCTTCTTTGCCAGCCTCCGCTCTTTGCTTGTCGTAGGCGGCGGAATCGTGTCGGTAGTGCTTTGCTTCTACGTGCCTTTCACGGAGTATGCTTATGCAACGGACGGCGTGTTCTATTTCGTAGCGCAGCTTGTACAAAGATCGTATAACGTGCTTTTGGGATTCGGCGCGTTTGCTGCGATTATTGCAAGAGTGTTCGCGGGTTTAATTTTGGCGGTCTTTGCCATTATCGCGTTCGTACTCCTTAATATCTTCTTGAACAAATGCTGCGGCTGGATAGAAAATATCCGTCTTACCCGCGTGGTGGACGGTTGCCTTTCCTCCGTGCTTTATGCAGTAATCGGCGTGCTTGTGTGCGTTGGGCTTTGGTTTGTGTTCGGCGCGTTGGATTACTTTGATATCGTTAAGTTTAGAGAAGCGCTTGGCGAAGGTGCAAGCATCGCAAAAGCAATGCTCGACTTTGCCAAGAGTACGATTGAGGGTATCCTTGCTCCTTACTTAGGCTAAGTACATACAATTCAATACGAAACGGCGAACCGCAAAGGTTCGCCGTTATTGTATAAAGAATACCCCGCGTCTAACGCGGGGTATTCTTTATACAAAAAATAGCGGTATCCCATAAGGGATTCCGCTATTTTTGGTGCGGTCGACAGGAATTCCGCCTTTAGCGGCGCGCCCCGGTAAACGGTTATCAACCGTCTAGTTTGCCTAACAAGCAAGAGGGTATCCAAGTGCGTAAGGCAAACCGTTTACTCCCGCAAACGCCTCCCACCCTCCATTCCTGTCGAATAGACGATAGTATACCAAACAAAAAAGCACCCGCAAGGGTGCTTTTTTGTTTGGTGCGGTCGACAGGAATTGAACCTGCATGGAGTTACCCACAAGATCCTTAGTCTTGCGCGTCTGCCAGTTCCGCCACGACCGCGTTAACGAAACTTATTATATATCAATGGGATTGTTTTGTCAACTCATTTTATCCCACTTTATAAAAAAAATTATAAAATTTTATCAAGTACGCAAAGGGCGGGCGCATTCTCCGTTGGACGCGCTTTGAAAAATGACAAAAAATCCCTTTTCTTCGTCGTATGCCTGCACGGGTACGAAGGCGCATACGTTTTTAATTTCATCGGGCGGGGTGCTTTTATCCTCGGCTGCAAGCGCATAGCATATGTATCGCACCCGTCCGTCTTCACGCAAAACTCCAACCAAATACTCAGGGTTTTCCGCGGTGCCTTTTACCCGCACCCATTCACTACAAGAGAACGCGCCTAAAAGAGTCGTGTCCTTGGGATAGCTTGCAAATAGTTTATCTACCTCCTCCTTTACGGCGAGGTAATATCCGTCGGGGTCGGTTTCAAACGGGTGGCGTATGCTTTCAGCATGTTCATTTTCCGTAGAACCAGTCCTTTTTTCCTCATCTTGCTCTTTAGCTCCGCTTTGAGTGTGTGCATCTTCGTCAATTTCCTGTAGCAGCTTGCGTTCATCTTCTTTCTCCTCGTAATAATTTACCGTCGCTACCTTTTCGTCGTTATAATCTGCGTCCTGCGGCGGAAGGGGCTGTGGCGGGGGTGCGGGGAGATTTTCCTCAATGGGAGCAGCCAAGGGCGCGATTTCCGCCGTCGCCGTTTGCCGCTTGGAATTAGGAAAGACGGGGGGCAGGGCTTTGTTTAATATTGTCCGCCAGTCGTAAGAGCGGTTGCCGTTGATGCCGTAGGCGATAGGCACGACTTCGTTTTTGACGTAGCACACAATCCCGCAAAACCCCTCGCTAACATCCAAATCGGAGAGAATATTAAATAGACTTTTCCCGCGGAGGGAAAGCATTTCCGTCCTGCCCTTGCCGTCCGAAAGCAAACAGTAATATTCTCCCGAAACAAGGGGGGCGAAGTTGATGACGGATACTTCGACGGCAAGGTTTTTGCCGTACTGCTCAATTTTGATAAGACCCGACAGCGTTTTACCGTCCCCTGAAAAGCCTTGGCGGATTTGCCGTAAAATACACATTTTTTTTAAGTAATTCATAATTTCCCCCAAAAAAATCGGTATACTTTCATTATAGCGGGATAAAATGCGCAAAACTTAAAGAAAAAGGGCTTTTTTGCACGAAAAAAGGGGAAAAATTCTTGTAAAACGGTGAAAAAAACGCAATGAAAATATTGACCCGCGTACACTTTTCGTTTATAATGATAGTATGACGAAATGCAAAAGACAACCGAGCGTTTTTCTTCGCCTTATCTTAACGGCTGCCTTGTTGGGGCTGCTGGGGTTTATCTTTTCCAACTCTTTGCAAACGGGGGAGCAATCCTCCGCGCAAAGCGGCGGGGTGATGGAGCTTGTTCAAAGGATAGCCAAGCAAATCGCACCGAACTCTTTTATTGCAACGGCAACGGGCAAGGATTACGACCGCTTGCATGCGCTTGTGCGCATGGCGGCGCATTTTTTGGAGTTTTGCGCGCTCGGCGCGGTCATGGTATTGTGTTTTTATAGTTATACCCTTAAAAAACGGCATGCGCCGCTTGCACTTATTTGCACTTGCTTAGTTGCGTGTGTGGACGAATTTTTACAAACGCTAACCGCGGGTAGGGGAGCAGAGCTGAAGGATATTATCGTCGATTGCTTAGGAGGCGTTGTGGGCGCGGGGTTTGCGCTTATTGTGATTATAATACTTGGGTTTGTACTCAAAAAAGGAGAGGGATATGGACAATCTTGAAATCGCCTTAATGAAATATAACAGAAAAACTTGGTGTAAAAGCGGACTTTTAGGTTTTTTTATCGGGCTTGCGGTTATTGTACCTGGAATTAGCGGATCGACAGTGGCGATTATCTTCAAGCTCTACGATCAATTCCTCTACGCCGTAGGCAATATCTTCAAGAAATTCAAACAATGCTTTTTATTCCTGCTGCCCATCGTATTGGGGCTGGGCGTGGGCTTTTTGCTTGGGCTTATCGGGGTGAAAAAGCTGTTGGAAGTGAACATGTTTGCGGTAGTGTGCCTGTTTGCAGGCTTAATGAGCGGTGCGTTTCCTGCCGTAAAGGACGAAATCAAGGGCGCGGATCCGAATAAAACACGCCTCGCGCTCTTTGCGCTCGGCGTGCTTATTCCCGTGGCGGTAGGCTGTGTGTCCGCCTGGTTTTCCGTTGGAGAAAGCGGTGCAGTTGTAGACCGTTTTGCCAAGGTAAACGCAGGGCAGGTATGCCTCGCGCTCGTAATTGGGTTCGTGGTCGGCATGACTCAAATCGTGCCCGGGCTTAGTGCAAGCGCCTTTCTTATGACGGTGGGCTGGTATCATGGGCTTATGGAAAGCGTCAGCCTTACCTATTGGCAAAATAACCCTGCCGTGCTTCTTGTGTACGGCGGTTTGGGAATAGGCTTTTTGACAGGACTTTTAACTTTTTCCAAGCTTTTGACCTTTGTCTTTTCCAAGGCGCGTCAAACGGCGTATTTTCTTATCGTGGGCTTGTCCTTGGGTTCAATTTTATCTATGTTCTGCAACGGCGATATCATGTCCGTGTACCTTGGCTGGACGGGCGCGGGCAATCCCTTGCTCGATATCCTTTTGGGCGTAGTATTATTCGCCGTAGGCGCGTTCGGCGCGTACATGCTGGTGCGCTACCAGCGTAAAAAGGACGCGGAAGGGCAAACGGAGTGAAAGTGTTAACCTCGTTAAGACAAGCGATACGGCGGTATTTTGCAAACCACGGCTATACCTGCGATTTTTGCGGGAAAGAAGTGTTTGATTATCCCAAACATCGGCTTTGTGAGGCTTGCGAGAGCAGTATACCGAGAAACGAAGACAGGGTTTGTCCAAAGTGCGGGCGGAAAACCCTTGCCGAGGGTGTGTGCCTAACTTGTAAATCCTATCTGCCTGCGTTCACGCAAGGGTTTTCTCCGTTTGTGTATAAGGGTAAGGCGGCTGGACTTGTCAATCGTTTGAAAAAGGATCAGGCGTACTTAGGACTATACTTAGGTGAAAAGACGGCGGAATATTTTCTTAACCGCCATGAAACCAAGGAAGAGGACTTGCCCTATCTTATCGTGCCCGTGCCCTTGACGGAGAAACGTATGCGGGATAGGGGCTATAACCAAGCCGCCGAGCTTGCCGAGTCGATTTGTGATACGTTGAATAAACGAGGAATTCACGCAGAGCTGGATTTGGAGTTATTGCAAAAGGTTCGTGAAACGGCGCAACAAAAGCATATGACGCAAAAAGAGCGTATGGAAAACGCCTCGGGCGCATACCACGTGCATAAACGAAAGGCTTGCCGGAATAGAACGGTACTTTTAGTGGACGACGTTTTAACGACGGGCGCAACGGGCGGAGAGTGCGCCAAGCTCCTCAAAAACGCAGGCGCGAAAGCGGTCTATTTCCTAACCCCGACTGCCGTTATGGAAAATAAGTAAAATAATCCCCTCGGACACCATGTCCGAGGGGATTTTGTTATTGCTTTTTTACGTTTAAGATATCGTCAGCCGAACAGTTTAGAAAGGTGCAAAGCTTGGATAGGGTATACAGCGAAGGCTGTATCCGTCCCGATAAATATTGCGAAACCGTCGCGTTGGAAACGCCGATTGCCCGTGCAATCTCCGTTTTTGTTTTTCCCGATTGTTCGATTTCTTCTTTTAAGTTCAAGCTGATAATTTCGTCTAACGTCTTATCCATCATACCTATATTATATTAGGTAATACCTAAAAAATACTTGACATTTAGGCAATGCCTAAATATAATAAAGATAAGAACGTTTTTTATAAGGAGAAAAAATTATGGAAGATAAACGTTATGAGGAATATTTTTTAATGGAGAAAAAGGTCAAGGTTTTGTCAAAGATAATAAAACCTATTTCAATCACATTGACTATTTTAGCGGGGATTTCTTATTTATTGATATCTTTGCTTGTAAGTGGGATCTTGATGCTTCCTGTATTTATTTTAGAGAGTATATTAAAGTACAAGAAAAATAAATTACGACAATGCAAGGAAGCAATGCTTTTAGAGAGAGAACAAAGCACGAAAGAAAAGGAGAATTTTGACTTTTTTGAAGCGGCAAACAGGGAAGAGGATAAATCGGAGCGGGATGTTTGCGTGCATGACGCTGAAAAGACGCTTGAAAAGCATTTATTCCTGAATATTATAGTTGGAGCCATTTTCGCAGGTGGAGCGTTGTTATGGGGATTATTGATTTTCTTTGTTCCTTACTTTTCCATTATTATTGAGGACAACTGTGACTTTAACCTTGTAAAGGGGGCTATGATTTGGAGTTGGGGAAGTGAGGAGTCTGTATATCAAGATTTATTAATGGATATCATTAGGGAATGTACGATTTCAAAAAAAATTTTTACGACGTTTCTTTTTATGGACGAAGATGGATTTTATACATTATCAATAAGCTTATTTTTTGTAATGTTCATGACAGTCGGGCTTGCGGTGTGGCTGCCGGTTAATTACGGTTATAGAAAATATAAATTCGCATTTGATAAGGAATACCGTGCCGCTATCTTTTATAGATATCAACAATACTCAGTAGAAGAAAATAAGTTTTCTGGTGCTTGGGTGGTGCGTATTTTTCTTTATTCAATGTTGATTATTCTTTTTCTTCCGACGATAGAGTTTTTGTTTGTTTTACCTAAGTATTTTGATGGGCTTACGGATTCTATTTATTACGTAGTGCTCGCATTATATCTTATTTTTCAGGTTGTTTATTTTTCATTAACAATTGTAATGTCGCTGATGAAGAATCAAAAAGCTGCAGCGTGGGCGTTTGCTAAAAAACAATAAAAATTAAATATTTTATTATACTGCCTTTCTTTCCAACGAGTAAAAACACTCCCTCAAACGCATAGCGTTCGGGGGAGTTGCTTTTTATAAAAATCTTCTCGCTTCGATAAAGAACTTCCAGCGTTGGTTGCTGATTTGTTCAATGCGCGCGTAGTCGGACGCCGTGTGTAAAATGTAGTTCCCGCCAAGATACAACGCCACGTGTCCTACCCGTTCGATACCCGTTTTATATTGCCGTTGCTCGTTGGTGAAGAACATTAAATCTCCGCGCTGTAAATCGCCTGATTTGACCGCTGTGCCTTGCTTAATTTGCGTACGGGTAGTAACGTCTAAAAGGGTGCCTGCTCCCTTATAGAAAATATACTGCATAAGCGAAGAGCAGTCGAACTTTTGCGCCGTGAACCCCGAAAGGAGTTTACCCTTGCCGTCGTGCAAGCGCACCGCGCCGTACACGTAGGGTACGCCGATAAGCTTATACCCCTCGGAAATGACGTCCTCAACCTTTTCGTTTTGCGTTTTTTCTAAGCTCAAAACGGACGCGTACGAGGTGGAAATATAAGCGACTTGGTTTCTGTAATAGGTCTTATACCAATTGCCTGTTTGACCGATAATCGCATACATGGTGCCTTTCTCCGCACTGCCAAGCACGGCAAAACCCGTGCCTGCGCCCGAGCGGATATTCACGGAGTTTGCCGTACTTTTTATGTATTCGGCTTTCGTTTGCACAGGGGGAGTGCTTACAGGCGGAGCGACCGTCGGTGGCGCTGGGGTCGGTATTTCCACAATTGGCGGTGTTTCCGTAGG
>JAZUQM010000185.1:0-16852 GCA_045605705.1 Candidatus Scatosoma sp. | reverse complement strand
CTTAAACGCATATTCTTTGGCGAATGCTCTTCTATGAGCGTATATAAGTATGCAACGAAGTACTCCGTACGTAAATCCGCGTGCTTTGTTATCGCGCTGTATATTCCCAAGCTGATGGGCGAAGCGATTGCACTTTTGGAGCAATACGGCGGAAACAGCCTTGATACAGCCCTGCAAACGGGAGAAAATACCTGCGTACTCGTTAAGTTCGTCAACGAGGTGGAAGAAGGGGACGGCTCGTCGGTGGATTACGCCGAGTTTTTGGTGCAATCCTTAAAGGAAGAATTGGGCATAGACGCCGTAGCGGGGGTTGGAAAAACGGTAAAGGAGCTGAAGGACGCCGCTCTTTCCTATTCCAGTGCTGAAAATGCGCTTCGTTATGCGGACGTGTTTGACTTGCAAGGCAACGTACACTCCTATCGCGAGTTTTTGCTGGTAAAAATGATGGAGGATATTCCCGAAAGCAAGCTTGCGGAATATCTTGCCGAGCTTTCTAGTGCAGGAAGCAAAGAGGTGTTTGAGGACGAGGAGATGCTTGCAACTGCGGAAAGCTTTTTGCAAAGCAGCTTAAACGTCAGCGAAACTTCGCGTAATTTATATATGCACCGAAATACCCTTTTGTACCGTTTGGATAAAATCGAAAAGGCGACGGGCTTGAATATTCGTTCATTCTCCGACGCGGTATCCTTCCGTGTATTGACGATTTTGTATCGACTTTTGAAAAAATAACCGTTTACCCGTTCCAACGAACGGGTAAAATAATACCGTAAAAAGGATAATTTTTATATGAGAAAACAAGACAACAATAGTTTCAACGCATACATGCCTGCCGCTAATACACCGAAAAAAAGGCTTTGGCGCGTACTTGCCTGCGTGATAGGGGCAATCGTGTTCTTTGCCGCAGGGGCGGCGACCCTTTGGTTTACCTTGGATAGCGAACTTCGCACCCTTATCAAGGTAAAGGGCATGATTGAAGACAAATATTATAAGGA
Organism: Candidatus Scatosoma sp.; assembly: GCA_045605705.1. Taxonomy (GTDB): domain Bacteria; phylum Bacillota; class Clostridia; order Christensenellales; family Borkfalkiaceae; genus Scatosoma. Next base: position 15,860 of record JAZUQM010000185.1, on the reverse strand, counting down.
CGTTTCCAACGACGATTTTTACGGCACGCTTTTTAAGGCTATCAACGAGGATTTGCTCGACCCGTATTCCTGCTACATGACCGCGGACGAGTTTACGGCTTCCGCAGGGGAGCTTGCAGGCAACCGCAGCGGCTTGGGGCTTGTGTTCCGCGTCAAGGACAGCGAGGGCAAGGATATTATGAAGATTACCCGCGTGAGCGGCAATTCTCCTGCGGAGCAAGCGGGTATTGTAGCGGGGAGTTATCTCGTGGGGTTCGGGAGAACGCAAGATAGCTTGACGGAAAGTGAGAACTTTGACGATTTTTCCGCTTTTCTTGAGAATTTCGACGCGGGCGAGGAATTTTGCCTTAAACTTCGCATAGGGGAAGAAACGGAGTTTATCAAACTTTCTAAGGCGGTATACGTGGAAAACTACGTATTCTATCGTACCCATGATAAAGCGTACGCATTTAAGGGCGAAAAAGCGACGGATTTGGTTGAGCGTGGAGAACCCCTTGCTTGTTTAAGTGCAGATACGGCTTATATCCGCCTTGTGCAATTTGGCGGCGAGGCGGCGGATGCGTTCAAGCAAGTAATGGATTTATTTAAGAAAGAGGGAAAAAAGCACCTTGTCCTTGATTTAAGAGGTAACGGGGGTGGATATTTGAATATCATGCAGGAGTTGGCGGGGTATTTTTGCAAAAATACGGAGGAAAAAAATCCCGTGGTGGCGGTCGCCGATTACGGCGAGAGAAAGGAAAGATTTTCGGCAAAGCGCAACGTCTACAAGGAATATTTCTCTGCGGATAGCCGTATTTGCGTGCTTGCGGACGAGGGCTCGGCTTCGGCGAGCGAATGCCTGCTTGGCAGTATGCTTGATTACGGCGCGATCACCTACGCGGATATTTGCTTGACGGAAAGAAACGGGGTAGCCAAGACCTACGGCAAGGGCATTATGCAAAGCACCTATTACGTGAGTATGAAAGGGGACGCCTTAAAATTGACGACAGCGGAAATCCGTTGGCCGATTACGAATACGAGTATTCACGGCAGAGGAATTTTGCCAAGCGACGGTACGAAGACGGTACAAGAGGGGATAACGGACGAGGAAGAGATTATATCCGCAATTGCTCTTTTTAACCTTGGATAGGGGCAGGTATGAGTTGAATATAAAAATGCGTTATTGACAAATGAGGATATTATGGAGTTTTTCGAGACGGATTTTTTGCAAAATGAAGAGATAAAGCTAACGGTGGATCATTTAACCGAGGGGAATCCCGAAAAAAATTGGGTGCCTGCTTATCATTTTAATATTTGTGATTTATATGGCAATGTCATGGGTAAGTGTGATTTGCGCGTAGGGTATAGCGATAGACTTTACTACGGAGGGCATATCGGGTATACCGTCAACGAGCAATATAGGGGAAACCGCTACGCGGCTAAAGCTTGTAAGCTTTTATTTTCCTTGGCAAAAAAACACGGAATGGACTACGTCTATATCACCTGCGCGCCCGAGAACATAGCCTCAAAAAAGACCTGCGAATCTCTAAACGGAGAGTTTCTTGGGATAAAGGAATTGCCCGAAGATAATGATATGCGGATTCGCCAAGGCAAAACACACGTATGTATTTTTAAATATACCTTTGAATAGGGCAGGTATGAGTTGAATATGGAAACGCGCACCATTTCGGTGCGCGTTTCTTTGGGTATTATGGAGGTTCCGTGCTTTCTTCAAAGCACGTTTTTAGTATAGCTTGCTTTTGCGATGGGGATATTGTGAACAAGTGAAAGTTTGTTGAAACTTCGCTTTACTAAAAAATTTAGATACAAAAGATGTTGAGAAGGGGGGAAGAAAGGGCAAAAGGACTAACGAAAGGGTTCGGTAGTCCTTTTATGTTGTTTTGCGTAGTTATACTCGTATAAAGACTTTATATCCGTCAGTGCCTTCTACGTCCACTAAAACGAAGTGTCCGTTTTTCTTGATATATTTTTTTAATTCTTTATAGAGTATAGGTAATGCGGTTATGAATGCTTGAACATCTTTGTCCAAATGTTTCTTTCATATCTTAACTCCTTTATTTTTGCTTGCTGCAGCTTGATTATATTTTATCATAATTTAATTGCTTTGTGAAGCGACCGTTGGTTGTTTATTATACAACTATCGGTTGAATTACAATAAAAAACTCGGCTTATAAAAGCCGAGTTAAAAAGCGAAATTAGATTTTTTGTTTCAATAATTTTGACTGTTCATAGACAAAATCGGCAAGCTCTTTCACGTTGTTGGGGTCTAACGGATTTGGAAGCTCTGCGCGTTCCAGCGTTTCAAAGTATCCGTACATACCGCCCATTCCGCAAAGTTTCAAATAGCTTTCCCATGCGTTGCCTCCCTCAATTTGCTTGCGGTAAAGAGAAAATGCATCGAGCTGTGCCATTGCGTATTCGATATAGTAGAACGGGTACAAGAAAATATGCTGTTTTTGCATCCAGAAACCGCCCTCTTCTAAAAACGCATTACCAGCGTAGCTACGCCAGGGCATATATTTTTCTTCAATTTTCTTCCATGCTTTGCGCCAATCGGACGGGGAAAGGTTAGGGTTCTCAAAAACGTGATGCTGGAACTCGTCTACGCTAACGAGATAAGGGATAGCTTTAATCGCTTCCGTGAAGTGCGCGTAGACGTACTTGTCAGTCTTATCGCCGAAGAAGCGCTCCATGTACGGATAGGCAAAGAATTCCATGCTCATGGAATGTATTTCATTGATTTCGTTGGTGGAGGAGATGAGTTGCTGGATGGGTAAATTTCGCGAAGCATAATATCCCTCAAAGGCATGACCGGCTTCATGCGTAAGTACGTCGATATCCGCAGACGTGCCGTTGAAGTTGGAGAAGATGAACGGTGCTTTATACGTGGGAAGGAAGGTCATGTATCCGCCGAGATGCTTATTCTCACGAGTGATAAAATCATACAGCTCGTGCTCTTTCATAAAGTGAAAGAACTCACTGGTTTGAGGGGACATTTCTTCATACATTTGCAGGGCTTTTTCGGTTAGTTCCTCAGGCGTTCCGATGGGGACAGCGTTGCCTTCGGCAAAGCAAAGACCCTCGTCATACCATTCTAATTTTTCTAAACCAAGCCGATTAGCCTGCTCTTGGTAGAGTTTTTCACAAAGAGGTGTGATGTATATACGTACAGCTTCGCGGAAAGCGGCAACTTGTTCAACGTCATAATCGTATCTGCCGAGGGCAAGATATACATAGTCGATATAGCTTTTATAACCCAAACGCCGTGCAATCTTGTTGCGTATTTTCACGAGCTTTCCATAGATTTCGTCAAGCTTTTTCGAAATACCCTCGTAAAGCTTTGCCCACTCTTCAAATGCAGCCTTTCGCTCATTGCGGTCCGTGGACTGCATATGTTTCAAAAGACCGTAAAAATTACATTTTTCTCCCATGAATTCTACGGAGCAGGCCGCTGCGGTTTTGGAATATTCGTCGCAAAGGTTGCTTTCACGGATGGTGGGCAAAACAGTCGTAAGCTTGATAAGCTTCAGCTGTGTTTCGTATTCTTTGAACATATGACTTCCGTACTTCTCTTCAAATTGCAGACGGAAAGGACTGGAAAGTATCGCCTTTATTGCCTTTTTAAACGTGAGCATCAAAACAGAGCCTTCGCGATTATAGAACTTAATTTCTTTATCGTAGAACTCGTCTTTCATATTCATCGTATTGCGGATGCTGGCGATAGTGCTTTGTGTGCTCCATGTTTCCATGCTGTTCATAAAATCCAAAAAGGCAATGTCGGCTTCTTCAAAGGTCTTCGCGTTCTTAAAATGCTTAAGATGCTTGGCAAAGCTCTTTTTTAACGCCTTGGTGTCAAGTCTTTCGTAAGAAAGCTCACTAAATTTCCCCATTGTTAAAGCAGGATTTCCCATTTTTTATCCTCGCAAATTCTTATTAATAAACTTATTGTACCACAAAAACAAGGATAACGCAAGGATTTTACGCAAATAAAAAACTCGGCTTTTTATAAGCCGAGTTAAAAAGCGAATTGATAAAATTATTTTGCTTTTTCCATGGAAACGAGCGCTTTCTCTACCACGTTTTCAACGGTGAACCCGAAGTGAGGGAAGAGCACGCCTGCAGGTGCGGACGCACCGAAGGTGGTCATGCATACAAGCTCGCCGCAATCGCCTGCGTATTTATACCAGCTGTAGGGGGACGCCGCCTCTACGCATACGCGCGCTTTCACGCTTGCGGGGAGAACGCTTTCCTTATATTCTGCGCTTTGCTTTTCAAATTCTTCCATACAAGGCATGGAAACGATTCTTGCTTTCACGCCCTTTTCGGCGAGTGCGGCTTTTGCTTTTACGCAAAGCTCGATTTCCGAACCCGTACCCATGAGGATAACGTCGGGTGTCCCTTCGCAGTCCTCAAGCACGTAGCCGCCGCAAAGCGCCGCTTTGCTGCTGCCCTCGTATTGAGGCAGGGTTTGACGGGAAAGGACGAGTACGGTAGGCTCGGTGCCGCTCATGGCGGATACCCAAGCCGCCGCGGTTTCCTTACCGTCCGCAGGACGGAACACTTTAATACCGGGGATAGAACGGAGCATGATCAGCTGTTCAACGGGTTGATGGGTAGGACCGTCCTCGCCAACGCCGATAGAGTCGTGCGTCATGATATAGGTTACGGGCAAGCCCATGAGCGCGGAAAGGCGGATTGCAGGCTTGCAGTAATCGGAGAACACGAAGAAGGTTGCACAGTACGCCTGCATGCCGCCGTGGAGCTGTATACCGTTTGCAATCGCCGCCATTGCGTGTTCGCGGATACCGTAGTGCATATTTCTACCCGCAAAGTTGTTTGCGGAAAGGTGGCCGTATTTCACGTCTTCGGTGTCCTTCATTTCCGAAAGGTTAGAGGGACCGAGGTCAGCCGAGCCGCCGATCAATTGGGGCATGTATGCGGCGAGTTTATTAAGCACCTGTGCGGAGGTTTGGCGGGTTGCCATGGGTTTATTAAATTCGTATAACCCCTCGACCTCATCAAAGTTGGGCTTTTCGCCTGCCATAACGGCTTTGTATTCTTTAGCAAGCTCGGGATAGGTTTCCGCGTATTCCGCGAACATTTTTTCCCATTCCGCTTGCGCAAGTGCGCCTGCCTCGCCTGCGACCTTGCAGTGCTCGTATACTTCCTCGGGGCATTCGAAGGGAGGGTAGTTCCAGCCAAGCTTTTCTTTGGATTTTTGCAGGTTGTCTACACCGAGAGGCGCACCGTGGCATTTTGCCGTGTCCTGCAAGGGCGAACCGAACCCGATGTTGGTTTTGCAAATAATAATCGAGGGCTTATCCGTGCGCGCTTTCGCTTTTTCAATCGCTGCGGAAAGAGCTGCTACGTTATCTACGTTATCTCCCGTAAGGTCTACGTGGAGCACCTGCCAGTTTTGCGCTGCAAAGCGCGCGCCGACGTGTTCCTTAAAGGTAACGTCCGTATCCCCCTCGATGGTGATGTCGTTATCGTCGTAAAGGAGAATGAGCTTCCCAAGCTTATGCGTGCCTGCAAAGGACGCCGCCTCGTAGGAAATGCCCTCTTCCAAGCACCCGTCTCCGCAAACTGCATAGGTGTAGTGGTTTACAACGTCATAGCCGGGCTTATTGTATCTTGCCGCAAGGTGCGCTTCGGCGAGAGCCATACCCACCGCGTTTGCGATACCTTGTCCCAAGGGACCCGTGGTCGTTTCTACGCCCGCCGTATGACCGTATTCGGGATGCCCGGGGGTCTTGGAACCGAGCTGGCGGAACTCCTTTATGTCGTCCATGCTGATGCCCATTCCGTATAAGTGGAAGAGGGAATAATTGAGCATGGAGCCGTGTCCCGCGGAAAGGATAAATCTATCGCGGTTTTCCCACTTAAGGTCGGCGGGGTTGAATTTTAAGAAGTGCTGAAACAAGGTGTAGCCAATCGGCGCGCAGCCCATAGGCAAGCCGGGGTGTCCGGATTTCGCTTTGTCGATTGCTTCCGCGGACAGGATTCTGATCGCGTTGATGGTGGTTTTCTGTACGTCCATATCGTTTCTCCTAAAATAGTTTGCGTAAAAAATAAAAATTATTTCTTTTCTGTAAACAGGAAAGAGAGTGCGCTTTTATGCGCCTTGAGATGCGCGATAAGCTTATTGCGCTCCGTTTCAATCGTTTGCGTTAAGGGGGCAAGGTCAAGGAAGGGGAACTGCTTTAAGAAGGAGTAAAGCTCCTTTGCAATTTTCAACCCCCCTGCCTCGTCGTCGCTTTCGACGTTGATAGGTAAAATGGGTTCGTGTAAGCTCATGCGGAGAAGCGCCCAACCGCAGCCGTGTGCTGCGTCGTAATTTACGCGGCAGCCCTCGTAGTTGTCGGTAGCAAGCGTTGCATAAGGGAGGGTTTCGGCATATTCCTTATACGCTTGAAGCACGTGCGCGCCAAGCAGCTTGAAATCACACCCGGGTACGAAATTCAAGCGCGCTTCGGCGGCTGTTTTCGGCTCCTCAAGGTCGGCGATTAAATCGCAAAGCTCCTTCCCTTCTTTCGCTGCGTTTGCAAGCGCGATTAAAAGTCTTGTGATAAGATATGCGCCGTCGTCGAGGAAATAGTTTTCCATGAGTGCGGCGTGCCCGCTTGTTTCAATGGCGAGAGGGGTATATTCACCCTCGTCGTTGAGGCGGATGGCCTCGTTGATGACGTTTTTATAGCCGCGCTTAAAGCGGTGATGTCTGCCGCCCTTTTGCGTAATAAATTTTGCTAAACCCGACGAGGTTACCGAGTCGGTAACGACCGTACCCTTTTTTTCTTCTAGCAGTATTGCGGAGATGAGCGCAATTAGACGGTTGCGGTTGATTTCCGCGCCGTTTTTATCTACAGCGCCCGCTCTATCTACGTCGGTGTCGAAGATGATACCAAAGTCCGCGCCCGAGGTTTTGACTGCCTCGCAAACGGAGTGCATCGCCTCTTTATTTTCGGGGTTGGGGATGTGGTTAGGGAAGGTACCGTCAGGCTCTAAGAACTGCGAGCCCTCGGTGTCTGCGCCAAGAACCGCCAGGACTTTATCCGCGAAGAATCCGCCCGCGCCGTTGCCTGCGTCGACGATGATTTTTTTACCCGCGAGGGGAGTGTTTTCGCCTGTCGCCGCGCGTACCTTTTCAACCAAGGACGCCGCGTATTCGTCGAGATAGGGGGCGGTTATTTGTTCGCCCGTTACGCCTTCCGCAAAGCGGTAGTTTGCTGCAAGCGTTAAGATTTCTTTAACGTCCTCCCCCTCTAAACCGCCTTTTTGACAAAAGAACTTCATGCCGTTGCGGTTGAAGGGCAGGTGGCTTGCCGTAATCATGATCGAGCCGTCGCAGGGCGTTTCCTGCATGCGGGCTTCGTCCTTTAAGAGCATGAACATGGACGGCGTAGTGGATAAGCCTGTAATAAGCGCGTTATGTCCGCTAGAAATAATTCCCTTTGCAGCAGCCGCGCAAAGTGCGGGGGAAGAGATACGGGAGTCGTGGCCAACAGCGACGCGGACCGTTGTTTTGCCTGTGTGAGAAACCAGCCAAACGCAAAAGGCCTTTGCGATGGTTTCTACCCCTTCTTCCGTTAAGGTTACGGGTTGGTCTTTTACGCCGGCGGTGGCTACGCCTCGAACGTCCGTGCCGTTGCGAAGGGATAAATAATCGGTTACAGTCATAGTTCCGCTCCTTATATGCATTACTATATTATATTATAACTTTTTTTGCGTTTTTTTTCAAGCTTTTGAACGGTGAAAGTGCACATTTTTGAAAATATTTTTTTTGTGAAAAAACGGTGAAAAAAGGCGTTTTTTGTTTTCTTTTCCTTGACAGGATATTATTATGGTATTAAAATATTAATGCATTGTTTTCACAAAGTAACTATATGTTTTCACAAGGAGAGTAGAAATGGCTTTGTTTGAGGTATCCAGCGATTCCACTTGCGATTTGAAGAAAGAATATAGAGAAAAGCGGAATATTTGGTTCACGTCCCTCACCTTTACAATGGAAAAGGATGGGGTTATTGAAGAGGGTTTAGATAACTTTGAGAAAGAGGAGGAGTATATCGCCTTCTACGAAAAAGTTTCTTCCGGGTACTTTCCCCGCACGGCGAAGCTTAATTACGAAGCGCATATGGAGCACTTTACCAAAATGGCGAAAGCAGGGGTGAAGGAGGTGCTCCATTTCATGATTTCCTCAGGGCTTGCCAACACGGTGGAAATCACCCGTCAGGCGGCGGAGGACATGCAAAAGGAATACCCTGATTTTAAGGTATACGCGGTGGACCCCTTGACGGCGACCGTCGGGCAGGGGATTTTGGTAAGCTTAGCCGCGGATTGCAGGGATAAGGGTATGACGGCGGCGGAAACGTACGAATATCTTATGGACGCCCGTCAGCGTATTCAGCATTGTATTATCCCCAACGATTTATTCTATCTTAAAAAGGGCGGTCGTGTCTCCACGGCGTCGGCGGCGGTAGGTACGCTGCTTAATATCAAGCCTATGCTCACCTTCGACGAGGTGGGAAAACTCAAAGTTTTGGAAAAATGCAAGGGCATGAAAAAAGCGTTTGCTCGTGTGCTTGAACATATGAACGGGGCACCCATGGACGAGAATAACCTTGCAATCGTGGTGCATACGAACAATGAAAAAGGCGCAAACGAGCTTGCCGAACTTATCGAAACGCAAACGGGTGTAAAACCTTTGGTTACCATCATGGGTCCCGTAATCGGTTCGCACGTAGGGCCCGGGTCGGTTTCCTGCGCTTGGATATCCGTAAAAACCCGTGCGGAGCTGCACAAGCAATTAAATTGACGAAAAAACGGCGTTTTCGCCGTTTTTTTTTATAAAAAAGTCTTGATTTCTCGCGTGAAATTTGTTACAATATAAAATAGGAAAAAAAGGAGGCTTTTTATGACTTACGAAAAAGCAAAAGCATTATTGGAAGAAAAAGGACAGAGCCAACTGTTGAAATATTACGACGAGCTGGACGCAGCAGGCAAAGCAAACCTTTTAGAGGCGATTGCAAATATCGATTGGAGTTTTGAGGACGCCCTTGCAAATCCCGTGGATATGAGCGGAAAAGACCGCGATATTCGCCCGATTTCGGGACTTCGCCGCAGCGATATTGAAAAAGACCTTGCAAAGTATGAAGCTACGGGCGTTGAGGCAATCAAAGCGGGCAAAGTAGCGGCTGTGCTTTTGGCAGGCGGTATGGGTACCCGACTTGGGGTGGACGGCCCCAAGGGTGCGTACGATATCGGTATCACCAAGCCCTTGTACATCTTTGAACAACAAATGAAGAATTTGATGGAAGTAACGGACAAATGCGGCGCTATCGTTCCTCTTTACATTATGACCAGTGATAAAAACCACGCGCAGACGACGGCGTTTTGGAAAGAACATAATTACTTCGGTTATCCCGAAACAGCGGTAAAGTTCTTCAAGCAAGACATGGCGCCCGCGGTAGACTACGACGGCAAAATTATTCTTGAGCGCAAGGATACTCCCGCGCTTTCCCCCAACGGAAACGGCGGTTGGTTTGGCTCTATGCTGAAGGCAGGTCTTGGCGAGGATTTGAAAAAACGCGGTGTGGAATGGCTTAACATTTACGCAGTGGATAACGTATTGCAGCGCATTGCCGACCCTGTATTTGTCGGCGCGACCATTTTGAGCGGTGTGAACTGCGGTGCAAAGGTTATTTGCAAAAACGACCCTTATGAAAAGGTAGGCGTTTTGTGTATGGACGGTACGCAGCCCGATATTATCGAATATTACGAGCTCACGGACGAAATGGCAAACCAAAAGGATGAAAACGGTCAGTTTGCGTATATTTACGGGGTTATTTTGAATTATCTGTTCCGCCTTTCCAAGCTGGAAGAAATCGCTAACGATAAAATTCCCGTGCATATCGTTGAAAAGAAAATTGAATGTCTTTGCGAGGACGGCGTTACGAGAAAGCCTGAAAAAGAAAACGGCAAAAAATTTGAAACGCTTGCCGTTGACCTGATTAAACCTATGGGCAGCGTGCTTCCCTTCGAGGTTGTCCGTGAAAGAGAATTTGCGCCTATCAAGAATAAGACGGGTGTGGACAGTGTGGAGTCCGCAAGAGAACTGCTTAAGGGGAACGGAGTGATTTTATAATGGCAACCGAGCTTGAAGGCAACGAAAAACTGCAACGGTTCATCCAGCTTCTTGCTGACCTCAACCGTGAAAGCGTGCAAATGATTAAAACGGGAAACATGGAAATCCTCTATGAAATGAACGACACGGTAGAGGAAATGTACTCCATACAGCACGAGGGGACGGAAGACGCATACACGGCGATTGAAGAGGACGCGCAAATTATCTACCAAAACTTCAATGCCATGATTACCATGGTACAAAGCAACGAAAAGGATACGCTTGACAAGGCGACCTCAGTGGCATTGAAAAAGTTTTTGCATAATATCTTCGATGCAAACGTCCGTATCGTACTCGCTTACGGCTTAGCATAATCAAATAAAAAGAAAGCACCCATGTACGTGATGAGTGCTTTTTTTTGTTAAAAAATATTGCCTAAGGTGAGGGTGTATCCTTTGGGTACGTTTTCCGAAAGTCCTAACAGCACTTCGATTTTGGGCAGGGCGCTTTCCAGGTCCTTGACGTAGATAAACCCGATTGCCTCGTCTAGTTGATAATCGATTTCATACAAGACGGTGTGCGGAATCCAGATATGCATGGTAACTTTATGGTCGTCCCAAAATTCCCGTATCGATAGCCCGTCCGTATAGGAAACGGTGCCTAGCTCTGTTTTACGCTTGAGAGTGTGAAGGGAGGTGTAGAACTCATCAAATTTATTTTGTACGTAGCTTGCTTCGTAGAAGGATACTCCCAAAAGCAAACCGAGGGTGATAAATGCACTGACAATCGTTTTTACCATAGTACCTGCTCCCAATCGAGGTTTATCACCTTATATTTTTTGCCTCGCTCCTGCCAATAGACCTTGCCCGTTCCGTCCACCGTCATAACCAGGGTGTCTTTTTCGTCCTTTCCGCCATGCTTACGTATAAGCTCCAAAAAATAACGCTTGTCCCGACCGCAAAGGGAAAGGTTCTTTTCGTCGAATTTTCCTTCGTCGACGAGTACGACGGGTAAGGAGTTTTGCAGGTTTTGATAGTTCTTTTTGGGTAGGGCGGAAAAGGTGCCCTCCGCTTCGTACAGTGCGTATTCCACTGCGTCGAGGGAGAAGTACCCCTCGACCCTTAAGCTTTCGATAAGGTCGGTTACGTCGAGGTTATTCTTTTTTAACTGCGTATCATCCACGCCGTTGCGGTTGAGTACGACGCTCGGCGTTCCACTTAATACGCTTTTTGCCCCTCGAATGCTCAAATCAATAATACATACGACTTGATGTAAAAGGTAGACGGTCAAAATGGCGATTACGCCGTACAAAAGGGGGATAGAGGTGTCGCCCATGGGAATACAGGCAAGCTCGGCGATGATAAGGGTGATAACCAGCTCGTAAGGCTGCATTTCCCCGATTTGCCGTTTTCCCATAAGTCGCATGACGATAAAAAGCGTAACGAAAATAACCGCCGTGCGGATAATGATAAGTCCCATAACCTCATTTTGCGTGGAAGGATAAAAAATATGTATAAACGCTTGCTTTTATTGGAAAAAAGTGTTATAATAATAAAAAAGTAAGAGTAGTCTTGGCGCGTCAAGTGCCGCCGAACGGGACGTTGTCGGCGGACGAAAGGTGTATTTTCCTGCGGTGCTAAGACGCGTCCGCTACAAAACGAGCCACCCATGTACGGGTTGAACTCATTTTAATCCATGCGGACCTCTCAATAGGGAGGTTTTTATTATGCCTGAAAAGGAAAAGAGGACGGGTTGGAAGAGGTTTTTGCTTTCCGACGTGCTAATCGGTAAAAACAAGAGTCATAAAATCACTTCTATCGGGGTGATGACGGCGCTTACCATCGTTACCAACTTTTTTGAGTTTAAGTTCTTCGATAATCAGTTTTCCTTAACGATAGCGGTGGCGGTTTTGACGGGAGTTATCCTTGGCGCACTGTTTGGGTTTACCGCCTGCGTGCTGGGGGATTTTATCGGGTTTTTATTCAATCCCTACAATTTATACATGCCTTGGGTGGGCTTGTCTACGGGTATGTTCGCGTTTATTTCGGGGCTGATTTTTAACGGTTTTCCTAGTGGGAAGTGGTCAATTTGGATAAAGCTCGTTTTGGTAAGCTTTACGACTTTCGTTGTTTGTACGATAGGGATTAACAGTACAGGGTTTTATCTTTACAACAAAGCGATAGGCTTTTCTACAGCCCTTGTGGAGTATATTAGCGAGCGTTTTGGGGGCGGGGTATCCTTTTGGGGGTACGTCATTTACCGTTTGTTTTTCAAAGGGCAAATTTGGAACAGTCTTTTCAACTACGCCCTGCTCTTTATCGCTGTGCCCGCGCTAAGCAGAATAAAAATCTCTAGAAAGTGAAAATTCCATAAAAATTCAAAAAGCCGTCGATATCGTGTTGACGGCTTTTTATTATTATGCTATAATAATAAAAGCTTATTAAGGAGATAGCATTATGACACTTTCTCAAGTTTTAGCGAAAAGCTTTACGCTATTCGGACTTACCATTCATTGGTACGGCGTCATTATCGTATGTGGCATGATACTTGCCTTTCTCGTCATATCCTTGCTTTTTAAGCGCAGGAATATGTCTACGGATTTATTTATGACGTACTTTGTTATCGGTTTGCCGATTGCGGTGATTTGTACCCGCGTATTTTATTGTATAACCGACGGGATTCCCTTTAAGGACTGGTGGAGAATCCAAGACGGCGGCTTAGCCATTACGGGCGGTATCTTAGGCGGGCTGTTTAGCGTTATCGGCGTCAGCTATTTCAAAAAGGTTAACTTCTTCCGCGCGGGGGACTGTATCGTCGTGGGGCTTTTGTTGGCGCAGTCCATCGGTCGTTGGGGGAACTTTGTCAATCAAGAGGTATTCGGCAGAGCGGTTACCAACGAGGCGTTGCAATTCTTCCCGATTGCCGTGCATATCACTGATTCGCTTGTTGCACCTGACGGCTGGTACTATGCGTTCTTCTTCTACGAAAGCATGGTAACCTTAACCACGGCGATCCTACTGTTCTTGAACGCTTGGTTTAACCCCAAAAAGCCCAACGGTATCAATACGGCATGCTACTTTATCGTTTATGGGCTGACCCGCACGATTATGGAGCCTCTTCGCTATCAAGGCTTTATCTTAAACGACGGGGGCGTGCCTTGGTCGCTTGTATTTGCGATTGCGCAGCTTGTATTCGGGCTTGGGCTGCTTACGTACGTACTGCTTACCAACCGTAAAAAGGAGGGGAGCTTGCTTGGCTCGAAAAACGGCGACCCCTACGGCATTACCAAGTTTATCGGGGATACCAAAACGGAAGTGGCGTATTTTAACAACGTCAATATGATGTGTTCGATTTATCCCGATAATTTCGTGGTAAAAGGCGAAGAAACGAAAAAAGAGGAGAAAGAAGAATGAGAAATCTTACCCTGTTAACCGACCTGTATCAGCTTACTATGGGCTACGGCTTTTACAAGAACGGCAAGCACGAGGAAACGGTTACTTTCGATTTATTTTTTAGAAGAAGAGAACTGATTACCTACTCGATCGCGGCGGGCTTGGAACAAGCCATGGACTACCTTTTGAACTGGCATTTCGACGACGAGGATATTGCGTACCTGCGCTCCTTAAACTTGTTTGACGAGGGGTTCTTGGAGTATCTCAAAAACATGAAATTCACAGGGGACGTGTACGCCGTACGAGAGGGCGAGCCCGTATTCCCGGGAGAGCCGATTTTGACGGTGAAAGCGCCCCTTATCCAAGCGCAGTTCGCGGAAACGGCGCTGCTTAACATCATCAACCACCAAACCCTGATTGCCACCAAATCCTCCAAGATTTGCAGGGCGACGGGGGGCAAGGGCGCGGTAATGGAGTTTGGCTTGCGCAGAGCGCAAGGTCCTGACGCGGGTATTTACGGCGCGCGTGCGGCGATTATCGGCGGCTGCTCGTCCACCTCCAACGTGATTGCAGGGCAAATGTTCGACGTGCCCGGAGCGGGTACGATGGCGCACAGCTTCGTCATGGACTATCCCACCGAATACGAGGCGTTCAGCGCGTACGCAAAGGCGTACCCCGATGGCTGTATGCTGCTCGTGGATACCTACGATACGCTGAGAAGCGGTGTGCCTAACGCCATTAAAGTGTTTGAAGAACTTCGCGCGAAAGGGCATAAACCCAAGGGAATCCGCTTGGACAGCGGGGACTTGGCGTATCTTTCCAAAAAAGCGCGCAAAATGTTAGACGAGGCGGGATTTCCCGACGCGCTTATTTGCGTTTCGGGAGATTTGGACGAGCGTTTGATTAACTCCCTGTTACAGCAGGGCGCGAAAATCGATTCTTGGGGTATTGGTACGAAGCTCATTACGAGTGAGGATTTACCCTCGCTCGGCGGGGTGTATAAGCTGTCGTCCGTTATCGGCGAAAACGGGGAAAGCACTCCTAAAATCAAGCTTTCGGATAACCATGCAAAAATCACAAACCCCGGCTTCAAGAGCTTGTACCGCTTATACGACAAAGAGAACGGTATGGCGATTGCCGACCTTATCACCTTGCATGACGAAGAGGTAAGAGAGGACGAGGCGTTGACTCTCTTCCACCCCGTAGAAACTTGGAAACAGCACGAGGTAGAAAACTTCCGCGTAGAGCCTTTGCAGCATACCATTGTCAAAGACGGTAAGCTTGTGTACGAGTTCCCGCATATCAAGGAAGTGCAGGCGTTTTCCAAGGCACAGCTTTCTAAATTCTGGGAAGAATACCTGCGCTTAGACGTACCGCAGCTTTATAAAGTGGACTTATCGAAGAAGCTCCACACCTTGAAATTCGGCATGATTGACAGCATTCGTCAAAAGAACGCCCAAAAAGGAAAAGAGAGAAAATGAAAAATCAAGAACTGTTAACAAATGAAGAGAATCAATACACCCTCAAAGGTTCTAACCTTTGGGGGGTGCTCGTGTTTGCGATACTTCTTCTCATCGACATGATTACGAAAATCGTAGCCGACGCGTACTTTTCTCAACCCGACGCGCCTAATGAAATTGCGCTCATAGACGGATATTTAGAGCTGTGTATTGCGCGTAACCGCGGGATTTCGTTTAGCCTCGGCTCGAATGCGCCCATGGAGGCAAAGATTGCCTTAGTGGCGGGTACGGGCGTGTTGTTCGTTATCTTTGCTATCGTGTATTCAAAAATAGACAAACGTCGCAGCTGGCTGCGCTGGTCGCTTGTGTTTATCGTAGCGGGGGGCGTTGGCAACCTTATCGATAGAGCGTATTATCAAGTATGGGACCCTAACAGTTATCCTGCGGGCGTACGCGATATGGTACGTTTGAAAATTTTTATGTTCGATTTTGGCGTATGTAACTTTGCCGACTTCTTTATCGTCGGCGGGGCGATTGCACTTATGCTTGCCATGCTCTTTTTCGACGGCGGGGCGGTATTCCCCTTGACGAAAAAGTACAAAGCGCTTTCTAAGGAATACGAAGAGCAGGAAGAGGCAAAAAAAGCGGAAAAGAGTAAGCTGGCAGCGGAAAAAGCCCGCGCCAAAGCCGAGGCAAATAAGAAGGAGTAAAAAGTGGACAAGCGCCTGTTTATCGCGGAAGAAAACTGCAAACGCCTGGACGTTTTTTTAAGCGACCAGACGGAGGATTTCACGCGCTCGCGCTTGAAAAAGCTGATTGAAGAGGGGCAGGTATCCGTTAACGGAAAGGAAATCTGCAAGGCTGGCTTTGAGATAAAGACGGGGGACG
>JAZUQM010000184.1:0-6921 GCA_045605705.1 Candidatus Scatosoma sp. | reverse complement strand
CGATGCCAGCGTTACGATTAAGAGCTGTACCAACGAAGGTGCGATTTCCACGGATAAAACCTCCGCGGGCGGTATTGTGGCTACGGCATACGCAACGGTAACGTATGAAAACTGTACGAATACGGGTACGGTTACGGCGGCTGCGGCTCCTGCAGGCGGTATTGCAGGCGAGGCTTGGTTTGAAACCACCTTGAAGGGTTGCACCAACACGGGTACGGTTAAGGCGGCTGGCGTTGCAGCAACGGCGAATTATGCAATAGGCGGCGCAGGCTACCTTGCTGGACATCTTGCAAGCAAGGTGCTTGGTCAAGACGTTACCGGTCTTAACAACGTCATGTTGAACAAGACGGTTACCCCCACCAGCGCAACGGCAAGCAATATTTATAGTGCTTCGTTCGGTTATGATAAGCTGACGGACGGTATTGCGGATACCAGCCATAGATACTCCAGTAAGGAAACTGGCAGCGGCTTTGACGCAACGATTGATTTGGAAGGTACCTATTGGTTGTACGGTTTCACGATTGAACTGTTCAACACAAGATATGACCAAGCGGGCGCAACGCTCAAAATTCAGGTATCTACCGATGGTACTGATTTCACGACGGTTATCGAATGTGCATATGCAGATGATAAACTAATAGCATACCGCGCAAACGGTGATACGCAGCTTGTGTTTAACCTTGGCGGCGTGAAGGCAACGCACGTTAGAGTTATCGCTACTCAGGCTAGCGACGTAGGCGGCGGATATATCACCTATGAAGAATTTGTTTGTATCGGCACGGTAGTAGAGGTTGACGATAACTTGCTCAGCGGTAAGGCGTTTACCCCTACCGCCGAGGCGCAGGCGCAGGTACTTACCGCTAGCTGGTTCACGGGCGGCGGTTACGAATGCTTGACGGACGGTATTGCAGACCAAGTCATGAAAGGGAGATTTTCTACCGTTGAAGCTGGTACGCTTATGGCGGCGACGGCTAGTCTTGGCGCAACCTATAAGCTGTACGATTTCCGTATGCACCTTTATCTTGGTACCATTGCGGAGTCGTTGTCAACGGCAACGGACTTGACGGTTAAGGTATACAAGGGCGGCGCGGTTACAAAAACGGTTACGTTAAACGCAACGCAAATGGCAGAGGCGGCGACCGGAAAAACCTGGTTAGGGATTGACTTAGGCGGTACCGAGGGTGATGCAATCGAATTCATCATTAACGGCACGGGCGGATACCTGACTTTGCAGGAAATTACCTGTACGGGCTATATGCTTTCCTAAAACAAATAAACTCCGCAAGGGAATTTCCCTTGCGGAGTTTTCTTTTGGAAACACTTGACAAAATTTCCTTTACATTATATAATAAAAGAGTAAATATAAGGAGTAAACCGTATGAAATTAAATATCGATCAAACCCGTTCTCAAGGGGACCCTTACGTTATCAAGGCAAACGGCGCGTATTACATGTACGCCACGCACGTGGAGGGGGTACAGCTTTATAAAAGTCCCGACAAAATCAACTGGGAATACCTTGGTTTTTGCTTCACAAAGGCGGGGGAAAAGGAATACTGGGCGCCTGCTGTAACGGAGGTGGTCGGTAAGTTCTACTTATACTATTCCTCGATGCCCGAGGCGGAAGAGGACGTACATACGCAGCGTATTTGCGTGGCGGTTAGCGATACGCCCGAGGGGCAGTTTGTTTTCGTGAAGGAATTGTTGGCACCTTTCTCTATCGACGCGCACGTTGTAGAAAGCGGCGGGCAGTTATACATGTATTATTCCGTTAACGACGACAAGGCGGAGCGCGCGGGGACGCTTATCGTGGTGGAAAAAATGCTTTCGCCTACGGAGATGGCGGGCGACGCGAAGGTTGCGGTACGGGCGACCTTGGATGAGGAAATTTTCATGCGCGACCGCTTCAAAAAGGGGCAGCATTGGCATACGCTTGAGGGTGCGTTCTACTTTGAAAAGGACGGTTGGCATTATCTCATGTATTCGGGAAATTGCTATCAAAACGAGAAGTATTACATCGGGTATGCGGTGGCAAACTCCCAGGAAAAGGATTTGACTAAACTGCGTTTTAAGAAATATCCTAACGAGGATACCTATTGCCCGTTGCTTTGCAAAAACGACGAGGAAGAGGGTACGGGGCACCACAGTGTTTTAGAGGAGGACGGGAAATATTTCCTGTTCTATCATGGCAGAGAAAAGGGTGTAAACACGCAAACGGATAAGGATACCCGTACGGCGCGGCTTTGCGAAATCGTTGCGAAAAACGGGGTTTTAGAGGTTGTAAAGAGATAATAAAAAACGAGGGGTTTTGAAAATCCCTCGTTTTATCTATTTTTTTGGGGGCAATTGGCTGCGGATTTTTTTGCAATATTGCGCAGGGGGGAGCCCGTACTTTTTCTTAAACATTTTAGAGAAGTATTTCGGGTTGGAAAAAGCCAGTTTTTCGGATACCGTCTCCACGTTTAGATAGGTGTAAATCAAAAAATGCCTTGCCAAATGCAGTTTTCTATCGATTACGTAGTCGATAATCGTAACGCCGTGGCGTTTTTTGAATATCTTTTGCGCGTAGCTTATCGATAGGTTGTTTACGTTGGCAATTTCCTCCAAGGTCAGCTTGGAATAGATGTTTTTTTCGATATATTCTTGCATTCGTTCTGCAGGGGAGCCGTCTTGTTTTAATGAGATAAAGCTCGACGGAGAGAATTGCTGCAAAAGCTCCACCAAAAGTCCGCAAAAGGCGGGGTAGCAATCGGGGAAAAATTTTTTATCCCCGCAGCCTTCGGCAAGAGCGAACATTTTTTCAAAAATCCCGCTTAAATTCGTCTTTTTGATAAGCACACTGTCCTTAAGCCCGTGGCAATCGATTAGATGTTCGACTAAAGAACCGGATACGCAAAGGAACAGCTTTTCAAACGGCTCGTTTTTATCGGCGTAATAAACGTGTTCGCATTTTTTATTCAAAAAGAATGCGTCGCCGGCGCTGACGGCGTATTTCCCTTCGGGGGTTTCGATATAACCCTTGCCCGATACCACGTATTCGAAGTTATAATACTTCCAAAGCGTGCCGATTTTTGCCGAATGGCAAATGAAATAGCTGGGGTTAGGCTTGGTAATACCCAGCAGGGCGGGGTGTAGAAAATCGTTGACGTGAAACAAGTCGTCCAAATAGATGATTTCGTTTTTTCTATTCGTATACATAATTTGATTGTATCAATTCTTGTTTTCGATGTCAAGCGTATGAAGAAAAAAAATCCGTTTTTTTATCCTTTCGGGAATTTGGCGAGGTGTTCGTACAATTCCCGCCTTTTTTTACACGCCTGTTCCGCTTGGATAAGCCTTTCTTCAGTCATGCCCCTAAAACGGTTTTCGCCCGACAAAAAGCTCCTCAAGGCGACGGTAGGGGGCTTGCTATCAAGCGTTAAGGGGAATTCTTTTTCCGGATGAAAACGGTACAGCTCCCAAAATCCGCTATCCACGGCAAGCTTCTCCTCCTCCATGCACTTACTCATGGATACACCGTGCGCAATACAAGGGGAGTAGGCGATAATAAGCGAGGGCCCGTTATAATTTTCCGCTTCCACAAGCGCGTTTAGCAGTTGTTGCTTATTTGCACCCATGCTCACTTGTGCAACGTAGGCGTAGCCGTAGCTCATCGCCATTAAGCCTAAATCCTTACGTGGCAGCGTTTTACCTAACGAGGCAAATCTCGCCGTAGCGCCTGTGGGGGTGGCTTTGGAAACTTGTCCGCCTGTATTGGAATACACCTGTGAATCGAGCACGAGGATATTGACGTTTTTGCCGGTGGCAAGCGCGTGGTCAAGCCCGCCGAATCCGATATCGTACGCCCAACCGTCTCCACCGATAATCCATACGGATTTATCCTTAAGATTTTGTTTATCGTAGGCAAGGCGCATGCCTAAGCCGAATTCGGCGTTGTCCTCAAAAAGCGAGTTTGCCCATGCAGGCCCCTCTCCCTTTTCGTTGACGGTATACGGGCAGGTGGGCGCGGACCCGCCGTAGATGGAAGAACAACCCGTGGCGTTGGCAATCACTAGCTTTTCTCCAAAGAGCTGCGTCAATACTTTGATATAGGGCGTTTCTCCGCAGCCCGAACAGGCGTAGGAAAACTCGAATAGGGGACGCTTGAATTGACTGCCTTTGATTGTTGTTGGCTTGAAAACACTTCCGTCTGCTTGTGGGGCACTTTCGGCAAATTCCCAGTTGCGACCCTCGGTGGGCATAAGCTCGTTTGCAGGCCGCATAACAAGCGCTTTTTCCTTAGCGGGGCAGGTTTGTGCACAAACCCCGCAGCCCATACAATCGTGCGGGGAAACCTGAATACGGTATTTCGCACCTTTAATCCCTATGGCGGGGCGGGTGATAAAATCCGTCGGTGCTTCTTGGTCTTCCTCTAATAAAAAGGGGCGAATGGTGGCGTGTGGACAAACAAAGGAGCACTGATTGCACTGAATACAGTTTTCGGGAATCCATTTTGGAAGCAGATAGGGTACGCCGTGCTTTTCCAGCCTTGTCGTGCTTGTAGGGACGGTTCCGTCCGCTTGAAAGGCGGATACGGGCAGGGTGTCCCCCTTTAGCTTTAGGATAGGCTCGATAAATGCTTCAAAGTATTCGCTTTTGGGGCGGGGAAGTAGGGGTGCGCCTCTGGTTGTGCTTGCCCATTCCGTGGGATAGCAAATTTCTACAAGCTCGTTTTGCGCTCTATCCACGGCGGCTAGGTTTTGCTTGATAACCTGTTCGCCCTTTTTCATAAATTTGGCTTTAAGCTCTTCTTTAAGATGAGAAAGGGCGGCTTCGTAAGGGAGGATATGCGTATGAAGCACAAAAAAAGCAGCCTGCATCACCATGCCTGTTCTACCACCAAGCCCCTCTTCATTGGCAATTTTTGTGCCGTCGATAACGTATAAGCGGGCGTGCTTTTGGGCTAAGGTTTGCTTAAATACAGGCGGCAGGTGTGCGTTGAGTTCTTCTATGCCCGTCCACGGGCAGTTCAAAAGCACGACGCCGTCTTTTTTTAGGTCGGCAAGTATATCGTATCTAGTGAGATAGGAAGGGTTGTGGCAAGCGATGAAATCGGCTTGCTCGATAAGATATGCCGAGCGTATGGGGGTGTGCCCAAAGCGTAAGTGGGAAATGGTTACCCCGCCTGACTTTTTTGAATCGTAGCAAAAATAGCCCTGAACGTAAAGGTCGGTGCGGTTGCCGAGGATTTTTATAGAGTTTTTATTTGCGCCTACCGTTCCGTCTGAGCCGAGTCCGTAAAATTTACAGGAAATACAATCGGTGGGCGAGGCGTGATAAGGCGTGGAGCTATCTAGCGAGGTGTGGGTAACGTCGTCCTCAATCCCTACCGTAAAATGGTTTTGAGGGTTGTTTTTTAGATTTTGTAATACGGCGTAGACCATGGTAGGGGTGAACTCTTTGGAACTAAGCCCATATCGCCCGCCGATTACTTGGATATGAGAAAGTCCGCCCTCTTGGAGCGCGGCACAAACGTCGAGATAGAGGGGTTCGCCTAAGCCGCCCGCCTCTTTCGTGCGGTCTAGCACGGCGATTTTTTTGCAGGTTTTGGGGATGGCGGCGCAAAAGGCGGCGGCGGAGAACGGACGGTACAGGCGCACCTTGATGACCCCCGTTTTTTCACCCTCTTGGTTGAGTTTTTCCACCGTTTCCTCGGCGGTGCTGCCTCCGCTGCCCATGATGACAAGCACGCGTTCGGCATTTTCCGCCCCAAAATAATCAAAAAGGCGGTAGTTTCTTCCCGTTAACTTGGCTACCTTATCCATCGCTTCTTGAACTTTGGCAGGGGCTTGCAAATAATAGGGGTTTGCTGCCTCTCGATTTTGGAAATAGATATCGGGATTTTGTGCTGTTCCGCGTTGAACGGGGCGGGCAGGGTCGAGTTTACGGGCGCGAAAGCGCGCAATATCCGCTTCGTTTACGAGAGTTTTCATTTCTTCGTAATCGATACGTTCTATCTTCGCCGTTTCGTGTGAGGTGCGGAATCCGTCGAAAAAATGCACGAACGGGAGGGAGGTGGAAAGGGCGCTTAAATGCGCGACGAGCGCCAAATCCATTGTTTCCTGTACGGAAGAGGAGGCGAGAAAGGCAAAGCCCGACTGCCGACACGCCATCACGTCTTGGTGGTCGCCAAAAATGCTTAAGGCGTGGGTGGCAAGCGCCCGCGCACTTACGTGAAAGACGGTGGGCAGAAACTCGCCCGCAATTTTGTACATATTCGGCAGCATTAAAAGCAAGCCCTGGCTGCAGGTGTAGGTGGTGGTTAAGCTGCCGCAGCTAAGCGCGCCGTGGACTGCGCCTGCAACCCCTGCCTCCGATTGCATTTGTATTACTTCGGGGATTTGTCCAAAGAGGTTGGGTTTTCCGCTTGCCGACCATTCGTCCGCAAGCTCCGCCATGGGGCTGGATGGGGTAATGGGGTAGATAATGGCAAGCTCGGAAAAGGCGTAGGAAACGTAGCTTGCCGCGCCGTTTCCGTCCGTGGTGATTTTTGTCATTTTTCAAGTATTGACAAAGCCTAAAAAAATATACTTTTGCGGGGACAAAATCGCAAAAAAGTATGTACAAATACGGGTGGCTGTGTTATAATGGATAGGAAATATAAATGGGAGTTTAGACAAATGACGCAAAAGACGGGTTTTGGAAAACGCAACTGGTGGATACTCGTGCTCTTTGGGCTGATCGGGCAAATTGCTTGGTCGGTGGAGAATATGTATTTTAACCTGTTCGTGTTTGAAACGATTTCTCCAAACTTAGACGCGGTAACCCTTATGGTACAGCTTTCGGGCGTAGCCGCAACCTTAACCACCTTAATTGCAGGGACTTTGTCGGATAAAGCGGGGGATAGAAAACGCTTTATCTCCTACGGATATATCGTATGGGGG
>JAZUQM010000183.1:0-2579 GCA_045605705.1 Candidatus Scatosoma sp. | reverse complement strand
CCGCGATTGCGCGCGCGGGCGCGGGCAGTGTTCGAGATATGCTGTCCGTAGCGGATACCTGCGTATCGTATACAAGCGGAAAGCTCACCTACGCCGACGTAACGGCGGTGCTCGGCAACACCGATTTTTCGGCGGTTGCAGAGCTTTGTAAAGGGATTTTAGAGGGCAATGCAGGCCTTGCGTTCGAGCGCGCGGAGGCATTCCTTTCCGCAGGCAAGAGCGTGGGTATGCTCCTTAAAGATATTATGAATTTCTTAAACGCTTGCGCGGTGGCAAAAACCTGCCGCGACGGAAAGGCTATCCTTGCGTTTCCCGACGATATGTACGCAAAGGTGCTTTCGATTGCGAAAAATACGGACGGACATAGATTGCTTCGCGTAACCGAGATTTTTGCGGGCGTGGAAACGGATTTGAAATATTCCGCCTCGCCCCGTATTCTCTTTGAAACGGCAGTGTTAAAGAGCAGTATGCCTCAAGCGGATTACGATATCGAGGCGCTTATCGCCCGCGTGGTCGAGCTGGAGAAACGGCTTGCCGAAGGGAATTTCCCTCAAAACGCGGGGGGTAGGGTTGAGGTGAATATCCCTGCACCCGTATCCGTAGAGGAAAAGAATGTAGAAGAAAATCAACCTGAAATAGACGAAACGGCGGGGCTTGTTGCTCCTCCCGACGAGGACCAAACGGGCGGAAACGCATATTTCGACGGTTTTGTCGAGCCTAAGGAAGCACCCAAAGCACCCGCACCCCGCGCGGTGAAAACGGTGAATAAGGGAGATAGCAAAGCGACGTTCGGCGGGTTCTTGCGCAGTATCCGTAAGGTTGCAAAAAACGGTGTGCTGTTGACCCTTTGTATGGATTTAGACGGCGGGTACGAGGACGGCGTGTTTACGTTGTATACCACAAGCGATACCATTTACCGTTCCTTGACCAAACCCGAGCATAAGGCGTTGATTGCGCAGGCTTTTGCGGAAATCGGCGTTGGCGAGGAGGAGTTTGCGGTGCGGCTTAAAGGCAAGCCCGCGGATGATTTTCAAAAAAGTGTAAATGAAATTAAAGCGACCTTTGAGGGCGTAAAAATTGAAATAAAGTAACGATGGAGGAAATAGATCGTGGCAGGATTTAAGACTGGAAACAACAACATGCAAAGCTTGATGCGTCAAGCGCAAAAAATGCAAGAGGAAATGGAAAAAACCGCAGAGCTTTTAGATGATTGGGAAATTGTTGGCACGGCGGCTAGCGAAGCGGTGGTCGTATATATGAACGCAAAGAAAATTATCAACGGCATTGAGTTAGACGAAAGCGTGGTTGACCCCACGGACGTGGAAATGCTGGAAGATTTGATTATGGCTGCCATTAACGACGGCTACGCAAAGGCGGACAAGGTGTACGAAGAAAAAATGGGCAAGTACGGCGACATGGGTTCGCTTGGGGGAATGATTTAATCTATGGAAATGTTTATCGAACCCATAGGTAGGCTTGTCAACGAGTTTTCCAAGCTCCCTGGGGTGGGCAAAAAAACGGCGCAAAGGTATGCCTATAAAATTATCGATATGCCCGAAAGTGAGGCGCGCGCCTTCGCGGACGCTATTTTGGGTGTAAAACGGCGGGTCAAGTACTGCAAAATTTGCGGGAACTTCACGGAAGAGGAAACCTGTTCTCTTTGCAAAACAAGGGATAAGAACGTGATTTGCGTAGTCAAGGAGCCAAAGGACGTGGCAGCGATTGAAAAGCTGCACGAATTTAAGGGGGTATATCACGTTTTGCACGGGGTTATCGACCCGCTTTCAGGCGTAGGGCCTAACGATATCCGTATTCGGGAATTGCTCGCGCGGTTGCAAGAGGGCACGGTAAAAGAGGTTATCATTGCCACGAACCCCGACGTTTCTGGGGACGCTACGGCGATGTATATTGCAAAGCTGATTAAACCTTTGGATATCTCCGTTACCCGCTTGGCACACGGTATACCTATCGGCTCGGAAATTGAATATACCGATGACGTTACGCTTGCGCGCGCGTTCGTAGAACGCACTCGTTTATAAAGCGTGTATATGCGTCGCATTTCGGCGTTGCGGTGCGCGCCCTCTCAGTCGTGTACGGCTAGGACACTCCCGATAGAGGTGCTCCCGCCCCTTGAAATGCTCGCATCTACCCACTTTATAGCTGCGTACTGTATCGAAAAAATATAGACACAAGGAAACATATATTATGAAAATTTCTGTACTCGGTTGCGGGCGTTGGGGCTCGTTTATCGCATGGTATTTATGTAATCATGGGCACGACGTATATTCTTGGGGACCTGAGGAGGATTATTCCTATCAAGTCCTCAAAGAAACGGGCAAAAACGAATACGTGGAGCTGGATAACCGTATCCGTCTTACCTGTGATTTGGAAGAGGCGATATCCCACGCTGAAACGATTATCATTTCCATTTCCTCGCAGGGCTTGCGAGGATTTATGAAACGCATCACCGCATACGACGTCAAGGATAAAAATTTCGTGCTTTGTATGAAAGGGATAGAGGTGGATACGGGCTGTCGCCTTTCCGAGGTGTTGACCCAAAGTGGCATCTCTCCTCAAAA
>JAZUQM010000182.1:0-10535 GCA_045605705.1 Candidatus Scatosoma sp. | reverse complement strand
CTTATTGAAAGACTTAACAACGTTAGAAACAACGAATTTAAGCGTCTTACCTATACGGAGGCAATAGAAATTCTTGAAAAGGTTAAGGATAGATTCGACGCACCCGTTTACTGGGGTGTGGATCTCCAGAGTGAACACGAGCGTTATATAACCGAAGAAGTGTTCAAAAAGCCGGTGTTCTTGACCGATTATCCCAAGGAAATCAAGGCGTTTTACATGAAACAAAACCCCGACGGAAAGACGGTGGCGGCGGCGGACTTGCTTGTGCCCGGCATCGGGGAGCTTGTAGGCGGTTCGCAAAGAGAGGACGACTACGACAAGCTGGTTAGCCGTATCAAAGAGCTTGGCATGAATCCCGAGGACTATTCTTGGTACTTGGATTTGCGCCGTTACGGCGGTACGACCCACAGCGGATTCGGCTTGGGTTTTGAACGTATGGTGATGTACCTTACGGGTATTGCGAATATTCGCGACGTGCTGCCTTATCCCCGTACTTTTGGAGATTTAGAGTATTAAAACGTGAATTGTGAACTTCCTTCACGTGAAACTTAGGTGAATTGTCCCTAACGGGACGTGAATTGTCTTGCGCAGCAAGACGTTGTGGAAATATTACAATAACGGCAACGCAGTTGTCAATTCACGAACGTATAGCGTTCAATTCACGGCGTTAGCCAATTCACGAAAAGCATCGCTTTTCAATTCATGGCATAAGCCAACACATCAGGAGAAAATCATGACAAAAATCGTAATCGACGCAATGGGCGGAGATTTTGCCCCCAAACAGCAAGTTCTCGGCGCGGTCGAGGCGCTGAAAAAAGATAAAGATTTGTACCTTATCCTTTGCGGGGACGAGGCGCAAATTAAAGCAGAGCTTAACGCCTGCAAGTACGATAGTTCCCGTTTGGAAATCGTACATACGACCGAGGTAATCGGCATGGAAGAAGTGCCCACGAAAGCGGTAAAGACCAAAAAGGATTCTTCCACGGTCGTGGCGTTCCGCCTTTTGAAGGAAGGCAAAGCGGACGGCTTGGTATCCTCCGGCTCGACGGGCGCAGTGCTGACTGCCGGCGTGCTTATTTTGGGTAGATTGAAAGGGGTTTCCCGTCCTGCGCTTTGTCCCATTATCCCCAACCATAGAGGGGGCGGGACTTTCCTTTGCGACTGCGGGGCGAACTTAGAGTGTAAGCCCATTAACCTCGTGCATTTCGCGCTCATGGCGTCCGCGTACGCGCAAACCGTTTACGGGATTGAAAAACCCTCGGTAGGGCTTTTGAACAACGGAACGGAAGACCACAAGGGCTTGCTTTTACAGCAGGAAAGCAATGCGCTGCTTCAAAAAATCGACTGTATCCATTACGCGGGCAACCGCGAGGGCAGGGATATCATGTTCGGGGACGTTGACGTTATGGTTGCGGACGGATTCACGGGTAATATCGCTATGAAGTCGGTAGAGGGCTGCGGTAAAGCCGTTTCCACTATCATGAAACGGGAGTTTAAGCGCAATCCGTTCACCATGCTTTGCGCGCTGCTTTCGGGTAAAATTTTGAAAAATATCAAGAAAGGCTTGGACTACGAGGGCGTAGGCGGCGCAATGTTCTTAGGGCTTACCAAAGCGGTTGTAAAGGGACACGGCAACTCCAAGGCGCGCAGCTTTGCGGTGTCTATCGCGCAGGCGGCAAGCGCGGCACGCGGGAACATGACGGCGAAAATCAAAGACATGATTGACAGCGTCGATTTACACGCAATCCAAGCACAATCGCAGGAAACGGCGGAATGAGAGAAAAAGATTTCCCCATCTCCACAATAGAAGAAAAAATCGGGTATGTATTCAAGGATAAAACCCTTTTGAAAGAGGCGTTTACCCATTCCTCCTACGCCAACGCCTACGGGGGCAGGGATAACGAGCGCATGGAATACCTCGGCGACGCGGTATTACAGCTCGCCGTAACCGAGTGGCAGTACGCCCGCCACGAAAAAGCCGAAGAGGGGGTGCTGACGCGTGAGCGCCAACGGCTCGTTTGTGAGGAGGCGCTTTTAGAGGCAGTCAAGGCGCTGCAATTAGAGTCGTATTTGCTGTACTTTGGCGGCAGAGCGAATATCGGGAAAAAGACGGTATCCAGCCTATTTGAAACGGTGGTCGCGGCGATTTATTTGGACGGGGGATATGCGCCCGCGAAAGAATTTATTGTAAACCACGGTAGGTTAGAGGAAGAGGCGTACCCCACCAACAATAAAGGCGCTTTGCAGGAATACCTGCAAAAACGGGGGAAAGAACCACCCACGTACGAGGTGAAAAAGACGGGCAAGGACAACGCGCCCATCTTCCAAGCCGTAGCTACTGCCGAGGGCGTAAGCGCAATCGGCGACGGCAGGAGTAAAAAAGAGGCGGAACAAGAGGCGGCTCTCCTGCTTTTGGAAAAGTTGAAAAAAAAATAAGATATTAACATACAAATATCAAAAGGAGCACACTTTGGACTTAAAGGAAATACAACTTGTCGGTTTCAAATCCTTTGCCGACAAAACGACCATTCGGTTTGAAGAAGGGGTTACCTGTATCGTAGGGCCTAACGGCTGCGGTAAGAGTAACGTAGCCGACGCCGTGCGTTGGGTACTTGGCGAACAGTCGGCGAAATCCCTCCGCGGTTCGAACATGCAGGACGTTATTTTCGGCGGTACGCTGGAAAGAAAACCGCAGTCTTTCTGCGAGGTTACCCTTGTTTTCGACAATGAGAACCACATTTTCCCCACCATGGACACGCCCGAGGTCGCGATGACCCGCCGACTTTACCGTACGGGAGAAAGTAAGTACCTCATCAACAACCAAACCAGCCGATTAAAGGATATCGTTACCCTTTTCCACGGTATCGGTTTGGGTAAAGAGGGCTATTCGATTATCGGTCAGGGTAAGGTAGAGCAAATCATGAACGCCCGCCCTGAAGATCGCCGTTTGATTTTCGAAGAGGCGATGGGGCTTATGGTATATAAGCAGAGAAAGACGGAAATCGAAAGAAAAATCGAGGACGCAAACGATAACCTGTTTATCTACCGTCAGCGTATCGACGAATCCGAACGCCACCTTGGCAGAATGAAAGGCGAGGCGGAAAAGGCGCGCGAATATAAGGAATATTCTCATTCCTTAAAGCTCAACGAGGCGAATACCTACATATACCGCTACGAAAACGCGGAAGGGGAAAAAGGCAAGTTCAAAAAGGACATTGCCGTTATTTCCGATAAAATTATTTCCCTCAACACGCAAATCGAGCTTATCAATAGAAAGCTGGAAGAAAACCGCGAGAAAATCAGCCGCGCGGACTTCCGCCTTTCCGAGCTTAACGACCAGCGTGTTATCCTTTCTGTAGGCAACGAACGAAAGGACGGCGAATTAAAGCTCGCAAAAGAGCGTATCAGCACCTACCGTTCGCAAATCGCGGCGGCGGTGGACATGCTTGCGGCAAGCAAAATCCGTATCGGTGAAATCGACGACGAAATCGCTTTGACGGGCAGAAAGAACGCCGAGGATACCAAGCGCGTAAGCGAGCTGGAAACGCAAATCGAAGTGCTCCGTTCGGCGGTCAACGCGCTTGATAAGAAAATCGAGGTCTTTGAAAAGCTGTCCGACGAAACCCGCCTTTCCCAACTTTCCTCCGCGGACGAAATCGCGGAAATGAAGAAAAACCTCGGTACGCTTGCAGCGCGTATGGAGGCGACCAAGGATAGACTTTTGGAACTCACCGTCGTTATCAAAAAGGAAGAGGAAAGAAAGGAACGCTTGACGGACGAGCTTGCCTCGGTTAGAAAGGATATCAAAAACCTTAAGGACTTCTCCTCTTCGGGCATGCGCGAGTTTGAGGAAAAGCAGGAAGAGGCGCGCGAAATGCAGCTCACCGTCAACGATTTCAATCAGGAATTGTTCAACGCAAACGGTCAGCTTGCGTCTTTGCGCGAAAACTTGGAAATGTACATTTCCCTGAAAAACCGTTTCGAGGGGTATAAGGAATCGGTTAGAAGACTGCTTTCCATTTCCAAGACCAATCCCGATTTGGCTAAGCACCTGCACGGCGCTTTGGCGGACGTCGTATCCACCGATCAAAGATACGAAACGGCAATCGAAACGGCATTCGGCGGGGCGATGCAAAACGTCGTAACCCCCTCGGCGGACGACGCGCGTTACCTTATCGAATACTTAAAACGCACCAACGGCGGTATCGTAACCTTCCTGCCCGTTGCCAGCATGCGTCCCCGTCCCGACTCCCGCGAAATCCGCAGGGCGTTGGACGAAAGAGGCGCGATGGGCTTGGCAACCGAGCTTGTACACTATGACGATTACTATTACAACGTCGTTTCTAATTTGCTTGGTAACACGCTTATTTGCGACAATATCGCCAACGCAACGGCGATTGCGAAGAAGTACGGTAACCTTTTCAAAATCGTTACCCTCGACGGCGACACCGTTTCGACGAGCGGTGCAATGACGGGCGGCAGCCGCGGCAGAGGCTCGGCTTCCTTGCTCTCCAACGAGCGTAAAATTCAAGAATGCAAAGAAAATATCGCGCGTAAGCAAAAGCTTATCGAAAAGCTGAAGGCGGCAATCGCGGACAGCGAGCGCGCGAAGAGAGAGGCGGAAGAGGCGGTAGACGCGCTCCGTGAAAAGTACCAAGGCGCAAGCAGCGAAATCGCAGGGCTTTTGCAACGTGAAAGCGCGCTTACCCAACAGTTGGAAGAAACGGAAAGCAATATCGAAACCTATTCTATCGCGCTTGGGGAACTTAACCGTAAGCTTAAAGAATTAGAGGACGAAGAAGCGAACTCCTCTTTAAGCGAAGAACAGCTTGCTTCCCGCCGTAAGAGCGCGGAAGAGGAAATGGAAAGCCAGCGTTCGCAATGCGACACCTTCAAGGAAGAGCGCGCGCAAAAGAGCGAACAACTCCGCCAAGATGAAATGGAGTATACGGCGCTCCTTTCTCAGCTGGAAAAGGAAAAAGAGAATATCGAGCGTTTGACCGCGGAAAAGGAAGACCTCGTCAAGCGTATTTTGGATATGGAATACGAAAAGACGGACGCGGAAACCAAGCTTAAGGGCTTGGAGGCGGAGGCTGCGGAAAAGGAACTCACCGAAGAAGAAAGGGCGGCGGTAGAGGCGATTGTAAACGAAATTACCACGCTTACCGCGGAAAAAGAAACGGTGAATGCCGAGCAGTTAAAGCTGGAGGAAGAAAAAGCCGAACTCCAAGAAACGCTGACTAAGAGCTCGGATAAGCGTTATAAATGCGAAATTGAAATTAGTAAAATCGACACCAACCTCGAAAACATGCGTCAACGCATGGAAGAGGCGTACGAGCTGGATTACGAGGGTTGTTTGCCTCTTCGTGTAGAAAACTTCAACGTCGACGAGGCGGCAGGCGTTATTTCCGCGTTAAAGAGAAAGATTACCATTCTCGGCGCAGTCAACCCCAACGCAGTGGAAGAATACGAATACGAAAAGAGTCATTGCGAGGAAATGGTTACCCAACGCGACGACTTGCAAAAGGCTATTGAAGATTTGCAATCCGCGCTCGACCAAATCCGCGAAGAAATGCTCCGTATTTTCAACGCAGGGTTCTACGAATTTAACGAAAACTTCAAAATCACCTTCAAGGAACTCTTCGGCGGCGGTAAAGCGGAACTGCAAATCGACTACGAGGGAGTAGAAGACCCCCTTGCGGCGGGCGTAGAAATCGTGGCTTGCCCTCCTGGCAAAAAGCTTACGAAAATTTCTTTGCTTTCGGGCGGCGAAAGAGCGCTCACGGCGATTGCGATCCTGTTCGCAATTTTGAAATCCAAACCCATGCCGTTCTGTATTTTGGACGAAATCGAGGCGGCTTTGGACGATGCAAACGTGGATAGATTTGCGTCGTATTTGAAGCGTTTTGCCGCGGATACGCAGTTTATCGTTATCACGCACAGAAAGCCGACCATGAACCAAGCGGACGTGCTCTTTGGTGTAACCATGCAGGAAAAGGGTGTTTCTAAAATCGTTTCCGTTAAGCTTGCGGAGGTGGAGACGAAGCTCGGTGCAGGCACTGTGGAGTAAATGAATTGTGAACTTCGTTCACGTGAAACTTTAGCGAATTGTCCTTATGGGACGTGAATTGTCTTGCATAGCAAGACGTTGTGGAAATATTACAATAACGGCAACGCAGTTGCCAATTCACGAACGCATGGCGTTCAATTCACGGCGATAGCCAATTCATGGCGGCATAGCCGTCAATGCACGAAAAACATAGTTTTTCAAAAGGAGAACACTATGGGATTATTTGGGAAACTTTTTGGCGCACTCAAAAAGACGAAAGACAACCTTTCGGAAAAGCTCCGCGTGCTCTTTTCCAAAAATAAACTCGGTAACGAGTTCTATGAGGAGCTGGAAGAGCTCCTCATTTCCTCCGACGTATCGGTTACAACTGCGGAAGAGGTAGTCGAACGCGTTAAACAACAAGCCATTGCGGAAAAATTAAACGATGAGGAATACGTTATCGGGCTTCTCCGCGGTATTTTGACGGACATTTTGGAAGAATCGGAGGTAGAGCCTCCCTCGTACCCTTGCGTCATCATGCTCGTGGGGGTAAACGGCGTGGGCAAGACCACGACGGTGGGTAAGCTCGCGCATTATTTCCTCTCGCAAAAGAAAACGGTTACCGTAGCGGCGGCGGATACCTTCCGCGCGGCGGCAAGCGAACAGCTGTCCATTTGGGCGGATAGAGCGAAAGTGCGTATCGTCAAACACGAAGAGGGCAGCGACCCTTCGGCGGTTATCTTCGACGCGGTATCCTCGGCAAAAGCCAAGGGCACGGACGTGGTTATCGTAGACACGGCGGGAAGACTGCACGTCAAGGATAACCTCATGAACGAGCTTAGAAAAATGGACCGCGTGGTTACGAGAGAGTACCCCGAGGCGGATTTTTTGAAATTGCTTGTGTTGGACGCAACAACGGGACAAAACGCCGTCAACCAAGCCCGTGTATTTGACGAGGCGGTGGAATTAGACGGTATCGTGCTCACGAAATTAGACGGTACGGCAAAGGGTGGGTTTATCTTCTCCCTTGCCTCCGAGCTGTCCTTGCCCGTTATCTTTGCAGGTGTGGGCGAGAAAATGGAGGACTTGGAGTTCTTCGATTCCAAGAGCTTTGTCGAGGCGATTTTATAAACCATGAGGATAGATATTTTAACCCTCTTTCCCGAAATGTTTTCCGCGCTGCAAGAAAGTATCGTCGGCAGAGCGCAAAAATCGGGTAAGATACAAATCAATATCGTCAACATCCGCGACTATACGGAGGATAAGCACTTAAAGTGCGACGATTATCCGTTCGGCGGTGGCGCAGGTATGGTCATGATGGCGCCGCCTATCGGGAATGCGATTGAGGCGCTTGACCCTGAGCATAAAGCACGTAGGATTTATATGTCCCCCAAAGGGCAGGTATTCCGTCAGCAAAAGGTGTTCGAGTTGTTGGAATACGAGCATTTAATTTTGCTTTGCGGACACTATGAGGGGGTAGATCAGCGCGCGCTCGATTTATTCATTGACGAGGAAATTTCCATAGGCGACTACGTGCTTACGGGCGGAGAGCTCCCTGCCATGGTCGTAACGGATTGCGTTTCGAGATACGTGGACGGGGTGATTAGCAATTCCTCCCTCGTGGATGAGAGCTTTTCGGAGAACCTGCTTGAATACCCGCAGTATACCCGTCCGCAGGAATATAAGGGGCTTACCGTACCCGAGGTGCTCCGCAGCGGCGACCACGGCAAAATCGACGCTTGGCGGAGAGAGCAGTCCATTGAAATTACCAAAAAGTGCCGTCCTGATTTATTGAAATAAGGAAGAAAGACAATGAAAAATATACAATGGTTTCCCGGACACATGACAAGAGCCATGCGGGACATGGAAGCCAAACGCGACCTTTGCGACGGTGTGATTTGCGTACTTGACGCGCGTGCACCGATTGCAACGGTGAATAAAAACTTAAAAAAGATTTTCGGCGAAAAGCCCATTCTCTACGTCTTAAACAAAGCCGACCTTGCCGACGCGGGTAAGGTAGACGGCTTTTTAAGACTCTTTGAGGATAAGGGCAGGTATGCGGTGAAATGCGATTCTACCAATATTTCCACAAAGCGTATCCTACTCCAACGCTTAAACGCGATTACGGAAGAAAAGCGTGCCCGCGCGCAGGCGAAGGGATTAAATAGGACCTTTCGCTTTATGGTAGCAGGGATTCCTAACACAGGCAAAAGCACAATCGTCAATTTATTGAGCGGTCAAAAACGCGCAAAGACGGGGGATAAAGCGGGGGTAACGAGGGACGTGCGTTGGCTGAAATGCGGGGCGTTCGACTTACTCGACACCCCCGGCACGATGCCCCCCGCCTTCGATAATCAATACCATGCCCGCCATCTTGCCTATATCGGCAGTATCAACGACGACATTTTGGATATGGACGACGTTGCGTTGGAGCTACTTGGCGAGCTTGCGGAAAAGTACCCTGAAAACTTGACCGAGCGTTACGGTATCACCGATTTTAGCGAGAAGCTTGGCATGTACGAGGCGGTTTGTAAGCGCAGGGGATTTTTATTTAAGGGCGGCGAGTACGATTACGAGCGCGGTGCGAAAGCGATTATCGACGATTTCCGTAAAGGCAAAATCGGTCGAATTTGTTTAGAAAACCCCGCAGATTATAAGGACTTCGAGTTTTAATGGTTGGAAGTCGAGAAACTCCGTTTCTCGTCAGAGGTGCAGGGGCGGAAGCCCCTGCAATAACGGACCCACAAAAGCAAAACGCAGTTTTGCGCCACAACACCGTAGGCGTTCTTGTCGTTCGGCGAAATAGAGAAAACATATGAAAAAAATTTGGAATGCGGAAGAAAAATTGCAATATGAGCGCGCGCTGCTCGCAAAGGGCTACCGTTATATTATCGGGGTAGACGAAGTGGGCAGAGGCCCTTTAGCAGGCCCCGTCGTTTGCGCGGCGGTTGTCATGCCCTTGGACGAGGCGGATTTGATTATCGGCGTGGACGATAGCAAAAAGATTTCCGCAAAAAAGCGGGAAATCTTAGCGGAAGAAATCAAGAAAAAAGCAATCGCCTATACCATGGTTGAGGTCAGCGAAAAAATTATCGACGAAATCAATATTTTAGAGGCGACTAAGCTCGGCATGAAACAGGCAATCGAGGAGTTGAAGCTTCCAACCGACGGAGAGCAAATCGTGTTGACGGACGGAAACATGACCTTGGATATTGTTTTACCTCAGCATAGTGTTATCCACGGGGATGCGCTGTCCTATTCCATAGGTGCGGCGAGCATTATCGCTAAGGTACATAGGGACGCCATGATGGACGAGTTCGCAAAAGCGTACCCCCATTACGCCTTTGAAAAGAATAAAGGCTACGGCACGGCGGAGCACATTAAAGGGATTAAGGAGTACGGCTTATGCCCCATTCACCGCAGGACGTTCACAAAAAAGTTTTAGGAAAGAAAGGGGAAAAGCTGGTAGCCGAGTACCTAAAAAAGCAGGGCTGTAAAATTCTAAAAACCAACTACCGCACCCCCTTTGGCGAGGCGGATTTGATTGTGCAGGACAAGGACGAAATCGCGTTCGTGGAAGTCAAAACCCGAACGAGAGAGGACTTTGGCAGACCTGCCGAGGCGGTGGGTACGGAGAAACAAAAACGGTACTATAAAATTGCACAATGCTATGCATTAACGTTAAAAGAAGAACCCAACGCCCGTTTTGACGTTGCGGAAGTGTACGCGGATGGACGGATTGAATATATAGACCACGCTTTCTAACAAAGATATAACAAGAAAAACGCCTTTTCGACAAAAGGCGTATTTCTTTTGCTTTGATAACGTAGTATGATAGTTTCCATGAGGTAAAGTGATATGACCGTTTATATCGAGTACGCGTTTTTGCAAAACTTTCTATTTGACGGCGTGCTTTTTTCTTTGGCGCTCTTTGCCTTAAAGGAAAAGCTTTGTTTTTGGAGAATTGCTTTATCTTCCGCGCTCGGCGGGTTGTTTGCGATACTTTTTCCGCTTATCAAACTGCCTGCGTTTTTGAGTACCTTGCTTAAATTTGCAGGGGGCGCGCTATTGTGTATGCCCCTTGTAAACCGCCTAAAAACGGCAAAGGAGTGGGGCAGGTACGCGTTTATTTGCCTTTTCTTCTATACGTTCACCTTTTTATTCGGGGGAAGCTTGCTTGGGATTTACACCGCGCCCGTAGCCTTTTGGAAAGTGCTTATAGGCTTTGCCGTATTGTCCTTTATCGGCGTTTTTTTGATTAGAAAGCTGTACGAACGCAGGAATTTTGCCAAAAATACCTGCGACTGCCGTATTATGAATGGAGAAAAGGAGGTTACAACGCAAGGGTTTATCGACAGTGGGAATTTGGCAAAAAAAAACGGTTTACCCGTGTGTTTTATAGCTCCCGATATCTTCTATGAGCTTTGGGGAGAGGAAATCTTAAACGCAGGGGGGCAGGTATCAAAGGAGAAGTCGGATCGTAGCC
>JAZUQM010000181.1:0-11404 GCA_045605705.1 Candidatus Scatosoma sp. | reverse complement strand
GCGTATTCGATTTCTTCGTTCATACAAAACTCTCCTTGTCGTGCTTTTTAACTCTATTTTATTGTATGAACGGCGTTTTCCGTTTAGAACAAAAATAAGCCCTTACTAGGGCTTATTTATGGCAATAATCAAAATACCAGCACCGATAGGGCTTTTCGCACTGCTCCCCTATGGGAACGTCGGGCGCGGGCGAGTCTTTTCGTTTTAGCTTGCCAAGCTCGAATACGCGCGGAGAAATAAGAAAATCCACGTGCCGCGCCGCCTTGCTTACGTTTGCAAGCTTGTAAGCAAAGCCGTTATGGGTTACAAGCTCCTCACTTTCAGGCGGAAAGGGCTCGTAGGCTACGTAATCCTCAGGCGGAGCATCCCCGCGCAGAATAAGGCTGCACGAGTGAATATTCACACCGTTTTTTCTAAGCAGCAGCCGTTGAAAGCCAAGGTCGCAAATAAACTCGCGACGGGGGAAGTAGGTGTTTTTCACCTCATACATGGCATACCCGTCCCCCTCTTTTTTGAGGATATCCACAGCACAGTAGTTGCCGTACCAGCTAAATGCCGCCTCGCATATAACGGGCGCGCCCTCTTCCATGAGGCGAAGGGTTTTCTCAATCATGGCGGTATAGTTCAGCCGTCCGTTTTCGCGGTAGGTCGTCGTTTCGACAAACTCGCCGAATATCCCCATGGCGTTATCCCCAAACTCGTTGCCCGCGTCAAGGCGCGCCTGCACTTCGGGCGGAATAATTTTATGTTCGGGCGCGTGCGCGTCCAACCAAAGCATTTTTTCGCATTGTAATCCACGGATAAAATCCGTCTTTGAAATAGGCATACGGGTATTATAACATTTTATAAGGACGTTGTCAAGCCCTCAATATTCCGCGTTTGCCGTTTGTCCCTCTTGCCTGTTTTGCAGGGAATAAAGGTCGAATTCGCTGTCGATGTCAAACTCTTCACCCGCGTCGAAGGCGGCGAGCTTGGAAACGGACACCTCGTAAGCGGTCATAGTTTTGCTCTCCGTTTCGGAAAGCTTTTTTTGGTATTCGCGGCTTTGGATTCTGCCCGATACGGCGATTCGATCCCCCACGCAAAGATTTTTGACAAACCGAGCGTTCCGCCCCCAAGCAATACAGGGGATATAATCGGATTTGTTGTACGCACGGTTGACGGCAACGAGCACGTCGGCGATTTCGCGGTTAAAAGGGGTCGTGCGGTAAACGGGCGGTTTACAAATATACCCGCTGAGCAGAATGCTGTTGGGATTTCTATCGGGAAGCTCGTCTAAAAGCTCTCTAACGAACACCGTCAGCATGAGTCGGGAGCGCCCGTTCTCGATTTTGTTGTAGCTACGGAATTGACCGAGCGCGCAAATACTCTTGCCCTTTTCCAGCATACCGTCTTGGATAAGGCGCTCGGAAAGGGTAACGGGCAGGATATCCGCTTGCCCCGAAAGGCGCATAACGCGGACGAAGAATTCGTAAAATCCCTCGCCGTAAACCTCGTGGGAAAAGGTAGCGTCGCTGACGATTTCCCCGAAGATAAACACCTTGTTGTTCTTCTCTAAATTGTGATTCATAGTATCTATATACCTCCAAAAGTAGTCAAGAAAGTGAATTGTGAACTTCGTTCACGTGAAACTTTGGTGAATTGTCCCCATGGGACGTGAATTGTCTTGCGCAGCAAGACGTTGTGGAAATATTGCAATAACGCCGACGAAGTCGGCAATTCACGACGGCATAGCTGTCAATTCACGGCTTTAGGCAATTCATGAAAAGCACGGCTTTTCAATTCACGAAGCTAAATGCTGCTTTCCGCTATTGTCTATGCGGTAGTTATCTTTATAGATAAGTTCGCTTATCGGCACGAACTCAAAGCCTCGGTTTTTCAGGGTAGAAAAAATCAAAGGCAAGGCCTCGGCGGTATGCAGGGCGTTGTTATGGCAAAGAATAATCGAGCCGCTTTTCGCGCCGTTGATGACCCGCATGGCAATTTCCGTAGCGGAAAGATTTTTCCAATCCAACGAGTCCACGTCCCATTGAATAGGGAAAATCCCCATCGAATTACAGGTGTCAATCAATAGATTGTTATAATCCCCGTAGGGCGGGCGAAAGAGGGTAACCTTTTGCCCCGTCAAGCGCTCTATTGCAAGGGACGAGGTGGTAAGCTCGTCTTTGATTTCCGCTTGCGATTGCTTGCTCATATAGGAATGAGTACGGCTGTGCGTGCCGATTTCGTGCCCCGCGGCCACGATTTTTTCCACGTATTCGGGGTATTTCTCCACCCAAAACTGTACGGCGAAAAAGGTACACCGAACGTCGTTTTTTTGCATGACGTCAAGGAGCTTGTCGGTGAAATCCACACCCCAAGCGCAGTCAAAGCTAATGGCGATTTTCTTATCCGTTCTATCCACCGAATAGATGGGTAAGGAACGCGTTGAACTCGTACCTGCCCCCGCCGTTTGCACGGTTTTATTGCCATGTTTCACGCAAAAAATACAAGTGGAAATCATAAGCATAATTGCGCTTAATACGACTGCAATTACGGTAAACAGGTTAAAATTTTTACGCGTGCGCGGGGTCTTTTTTATCATATAAATTCTCGCTTGTCGAAATTTCGTTATTTTGAGGAAAAAAAGGGAGCTTTTGTAAAAAGCCTATCTTTGCACTCGTTATAAAATATTGTATTGTTTCATAAGCGTGATTATGATAGAAAGTATAAAAAAACGGTTTACTTTTTTCTCAAAAGCATGTATAATAAATGATAAGGAGAGTGAAGTCATGCGAATTTGGGCAAAACTGATTACGGACGGAAAAATTCAAAAGCAGTACGTTTACGAAGTCAAAGAAAAATTCACCTACTCGCATTTTTTCGATTATTTAATCGAGATTTGCCAAGCGGTGGATATCCCCACCCCCGTGCTGACGAAAACGCACATCTTCAACTTTGCCAAGTTCAACCACGTAAAGTTTATCCCTCGGGATTTTGTGGAAACGCTCGGCTATGACCAACTATTTTTAGAAAATATACTTTGAGGTGGCAATATGACGGCTTTGGAAAGAGATATTTTGAATATTTTAACGGAGGACGCCCGCATTTCGCATAAGAAAATCGCGGCGATGCTCTCGGTTAGCGAGGCGCAGGTAAAAGCGTGCGTGGAAGAGATGGAAAACAGCGGTTTACTCGTGAAATACACCGCGATTGTCAACAGTGAAAAAGCGGACGATTCCCTTGTCGAGGCGCTTATCGAGGTCAAGGTAACTCCCAAGAAAAAAGAGGGCTTTGACGGGATTGCAAAGCAAATTGCCGCCTTCCCCGAAGTTAAAGCGGTATATCTTATGAGCGGCGCCTACGATTTGGCGGTATTCATTGAAGATAAGACCTTGCAGCAGGTTTCCCGTTTTGTTTCCGAGCGGATTTCCACGTTTGACGGCGTGCTTTCCACGGCGACGCACTTTATCTTGAAAAAGTATAAAATCGAGGGTG
This sequence comes from Candidatus Scatosoma sp., assembly GCA_045605705.1. GTDB lineage: Bacteria > Bacillota > Clostridia > Christensenellales > Borkfalkiaceae > Scatosoma. The sequence continues at coordinate 7,927 of JAZUQM010000181.1, read as the reverse complement.
CGCTGACGGAAAAGGAGGACGAGGATTACCGTCTTTCTATACAGGCTTAAACTCGTACATGGTATCCCCGTTTTAGGGGGAAGGTATATAAACGATGCGTGATTTTGTCAATCAAAAATCCAAAAATATGAAGCCGAGCGGTATCCGTAAATTCTTCGATATCGTATCGGTTACCAAGGGCGCGATTTCGCTGGGCGTAGGCGAGCCCGATTTCGTTACGCCTTGGAAGGTGCGCTCCGCGGCAATTACTTCGCTGCAACGCGGCTATACGCAGTACACGGGCAATCGAGGGTTGCCCGCGCTTTTACAGCTCATTTCCCGCTATTTATACGAGCGGTTCGGCTTAGAATACGACCCCAACCATATTCTCATAACGGTAGGAGGCAGCGAGGCGATTGACCTTACACTCCGCGCTTGCGTGGAGCGCGGGGACGAGGTGCTGATTCCCGACCCCGCTTACGTATCCTATTCCCCTCTCGTTGCCATGGCTGACGGCGTGCCCGTGCACGTAGAGTGCCGCGAAGAGGATAATTTCGTGTTAAAACCCGAATACCTTGAAAAAGCGATTACGGACAAGACGAAAGCGATTATTTTGACCTATCCCAACAACCCCACGGGCGCGATTATGACCGAGGAGGAGCTGAAAGCGATTGCGCAGGTGCTTATCAAGCACGATTTGCTTGTGATCACGGACGAGATTTACGCAGAGCTTACCTACGGCAGAAAACACGTGTCCATCGCGTCCCTGCCCGGTATGAAGGAGCGTACCGTATATATCAGCGGGTTCTCCAAGGCGTTTGCTATGACGGGTTGGAGATTGGGTTACGTATGCGCGCCGAAAGAAATCGACGAGGCGATGTTCAAAATCCATCAGTACGGGATCATGTGCGCGCCGATCATGTCTCAGCATGCGGCGATTGAGGCGCTTAAAGACGGGCTTAGCGACGGATTTGCAACCGTTGCCGAGATGCGCGATTCGTATGACAAAAGAAGAAAATTCGTCCTCCATTCCCTCAAGGAAATCGGTTTACACTGTTTCGAACCGCAAGGCGCGTTTTACGCTTTTCCCTCGGTGCGCGGAACGGGTTTTAACGGCGAGGAGTTTGCAAACGGCTTGCTTGCTCAGCAAAAGGTGGCGGTCGTGCCCGGGAATGCGTTTGGGGAGTTCGGCGAAAACAACGTGCGTATATCCTACGCTACGAGCATGAACGCGCTTAGCGAAGCGTTCGACAAAATGTCCTTATTTTTGGCGAAAAACAAGTAAATACCCTATAAAAAGTTATTGACAAAAAGCTAAAAATGGACTATAATGTAATCAATAAAGAATAAAACCGTGGCTAAGAAGTCGCGGTTGTATTTTTACGTTCCGTGGGCGAGCGGTTTTTTTTCGTGTGGTCGTTGGATAAAAACCCCAAAAATCAAAGAAACGGAACAGGAGGAAATAATGGCTGAACAGCAGTTTATCATGACCCAAAAAGGCTACGACGAGGCAGTAGAGCGTTTGAAATATTTACAAACGGTAAAGCGTCAGGAAATCGTAGAACGTATTGCAGAGGCAAGAAGCCACGGCGACCTTTCCGAGAATGCGGAATACGACGCGGCGCGTAACGAGCAGGCAGCAAACGAAGGCGAAATCGTGGACTTGGACTATAAAATCAAGAACGCGGTAATTCTTGAAGAGAACACGGATACCTCTTTCGTGCATATCGGTTCCAAAGTGCGCGTATACGACCACGAATTTGACGAGGAAGCGGAATACGAGATTACGGGCACGACGGAAGCAAACGCTATGGAAGGAAAAATTTCCAACGACTCCCCTGTTGGCGCGGCGCTTTTGAAGCATAAAGTTGGCGACGTGGTAAAAGTAAACGCCCCCGACGGCGAATATAAGCTTACGATTAAAGAAATTAAATAATTTAACCTGACGAGAGCCGAGCTCGAAAGGTTATAGAGGAAGAAACATGCAAGAAAATAAGAACGTAAACGTACCCGAAAACGCGGCGGCGGAAGAGGAACAGCTTATTGAACAGGCGAGGATTCGCCGTGAGAAGCTGGCAAAGCTCGTTAGCGAGGGCAAAAACCCTTACGAACAGGTAAAATACCCCGTAGACGCGGATTCGGCGACGATAAAAGATAATTTTGAAGCGTATGAGGGCAAGACGGTTGCTTTGGCTGGGCGTATGATGTCCCGCCGTATTATGGGCAAGGCGTCCTTCTCCCATATCGCGGATAAGAGCGGTACGATTCAAATTTACGTAACCCGCCAAGACATCGGCGAAGAGAACTACACGTCCTATAAAAAGGACTACGATATCGGCGATATCTTCGGGTTCAAGGGTTTTGTTTTCAAAACCCAAACAGGCGAAATTTCCGTACACGTTACGGAGCTTACCTTGCTCACCAAATCCCTCCTCCCCCTGCCCGAAAAGTACAACGGCTTGCAGGACAAGGATATGAAGTATAGACTTCGCCACTTGGATTTGATTATGAACAAGGACGTGCGGGATACCTTCCGTAAACGCTCGCTTATCTTAAAAGAAATCCGTAATTACTTAGATAACCGTGGGTATTTGGAAGTGGACACCCCCACCCTTTTACCTTTGGAAATCGGGGCGGACGCAAGACCTTTCAAGACGCATCATAACGCGCTCGATTTAGACATGTATATGCGTATCGAAACGGAGCTCTTCTTAAAACGTCTTATCGTAGGCGGTATGGACAGAGTGTACGAGGTGGGGCGTATCTTCCGTAACGAGGGTATGGACGCTTATCACAATCCCGAGTTCACGAGTATTGAAATGTATGAAGCGTACAGCGACTACTTCGATATGATGGATATGATCGAGGATTTGTACAAGACGGTAACCAAAAACGTTTGCGGAACACTGGATATCACCTACCAAGGCACGGAAATCCACATGGGCGACTGGACGAGATTGACCATGGCGGAGGCAGTGAAAAAATACGCGGGCGTGGATTATAACGACTGGGCAACGGACGAGGACGCGCGTGCGGCTGCGAAAGGCTTGGGTGTAGAGCTTGAACACGAAAACGCAACCAAGGGTTGGGTACTTATTGAGCTTTTCGACGCATTCGTAGAGGATAAGCTTATTCAACCTACGATTATCTACGACTATCCCGTGGAAAATTCGCCCTTGGCAAAACGCAAGCCTTCTAATCCCGCGTTTACCGAACGTTTCGAGTATTTCATTTGTGGGCATGAATACGGTAACGCCTTCTCCGAGCTTAACGACCCTATCGACCAAAAACAACGTATGCTTAAGCAGGTCGAGGCAAAGCGCGCAAAGGGCAACAACGACGCGCAGGTGGACGAGGACTTTATCAACGCGCTGGAATACGGCTTACCCCCCACGGGCGGGCTTGGTATGGGGTTGGATCGTTTCGTCATGCTTTTGACGGACAGCTCTACCATTCGCGACGTTATCCTCTTCCCTACAATGAAACCTAAAAAGTAAAAAAAGCGCGCCGCCACCCCGACGTAATCATAAGTCGGCGGGTCGGCATTTTTTGCATAATTATTCAAAGAATATTTAATTATCTTAATACCTGTACCCTATCTATTGCATAATTTATTCATTGTACACGAATAAATTAGGGAGAATTTTATGGATGCAAAAATAACGAAAAAACGGCTTAAGCTTATGCTGTCCTACGACTGGCTAAAAATCGTTGCGTTAATCGCGGCGGTCGTTTTCGCGTGGGCTGTGGTGTTTACGACGACGGCGACCCGTATTACGCCTGCGCAGCAGTTTACCGTTATGAACTATCAAACCAACGTAACATTGGATAGAAAAGGCTTCTTAAATTCTTACCAAAAGGCGTTTGATAATAAAGTATTTTCGCATGAGGTTTTAGAAACGACAACGGTGGATTTGACGGTGGGCGGAGAGTATTACGCGACCGTATTGCAAACGCGTGTTAGCACGGGCGAGGGCGACGTTTTGGTTATTCCCGATTTGCCCGACGCAGGTTCGGCATACCAAAAGGACGGACAAACCTTTTACGACAGCCATTTGCAAACCTTTTTGCGAGGATATGGGCATACCCTTTACAATCTTGATCCCGCCGCTGAGGACGGCTTCTTTAAGCAAATGGAAAACTACGTGGGCGGGTATTATACAAACGGTCAGCTCAACGAAGAAAAGGTAGAATGCGACTTCCTTGCCCGTATTAAAAAGAATAAAGACAAGCGTTATAAAAAGCAAGCGCAAATTGACGCAGGTATCCAAGCGGATAAGGAGCGTATCCAAAAATACGCCCAAGCCTTAACGGACTTTTACGATTATTTAGACAAGGGTTGGGTGAGCTTGACAAACGTGCAGGCGATTGACCGCACGGATGGGGATAAAGTCGTATTCGAGGGAAAATATTTCCTCAATCTTTGTCCCGACGTCTCCACCATGGATGGTTTGAAGGAGATTTTCGGCTATGAGCAGGAGGTCGTAAACGCGGAAACGGGTAAACCGCAAACGGTGGTTACGGCGGAAAATATGCATGTTGCCTTTTTCAAATTTAGTGCAGTGGAAGAGGGATTTGCTTACGAAAGCCTACTTTATATCAACCATATCATTCGCACGGTGCGAGGGATATAATGAAAGGCTTTTTTAAGGACAAAAAAACGCTGGCAAACTGCAAGATTTATCAAATGCTTGCAAAGCAAGCAAAACGTAAACACCTTTCCTTTCACACCCCCGGGCATAAGGTAAGCGGGTGGGATATTACCGAGCTTTCGTACAGCGACAATCTTTCCGCGCCCAAGGGTTGTATTTTAGAAGCGGAAAAGGATATCGCCGAAATTCTTGGCGCAAACAAGAGCTTTATCTTAACGGACGGTAGCACTTCGGGTGTTTTGGCTATGCTGTATGCGGCAAAGCTGCTTGGGGTGAAAAAGGTGGCTTTCCCTGAAAATTCCCACAAAAGCGTTTGGAATGGGTGCGCTCTTTTGGGGTTGATCCCCCTTGCCTATCCCGAAAAGGCGGACGGGGCGGACGCCTTACTGCTTACCTCGCCAAGCTACTACGGTAAGGTGGAAAATCTCGCAGGGGCTAGGCAGTACTGCGATGAAACGGGAAAACTGCTTTTGGTAGACGGCGCGCACGGCGGTCATTTACATTTTGATAAAGGCTTACATGCGGGCGCGCACGCGGATATGTGGGTGGACGGCGTACATAAAAGCCTGCCCGCCTTAACGCAAGGCGCCGTTGTTTCGGCGCGTAATGAAAGTGTTGCGGACGCGCTAAAAAAGGGCGTGGACGTTTTCCGCACGACAAGCCCCTCCTACCCCATTATGGCAAGCGTGGAATACAGCTTGAAGCATCCGCAAAATTTGGATTTAGAGCGCGAAGTGCGCGCATATGCAAAAAGCGAGCCGTGGGCAAGCGTTTTCGAGGACTGGACGAAGCTGCTTTGCCGTTTTGGCGCAACGGCGTTCGAGGCGGAAAGCTATTTAGAAAAACAAGGAATTTTCGCGGAGTTTTGCGATGGGGAATACGTTTGCTTTTACCTTTCCCCCGCGACGAGCCTGCGGAACTTCCGCATATTAAAAAAACACCTCAAAAAGGCGTTTGAAAAGTATCCCTATGAGCCAAATCAAGAAATTGAACGCATACCTGCCCCCTATCTTTCTAAGAATTATAAGGTTGAGCAGGTGGACTTAGATAAAAGCGTCGGGCGGGTTTGCGCCGAAAATTGCGGCTTATTTCCGCCCTGCACTCCTTTACTTCGCGTAGGAGATAGGATAGATAGCGAAAGTGTTAGAAGATTGCAAAACGCAAGCAACGTTTACGGCGTCGAACAAGGAAAAATATCAGTGTTTGAGGAAAAATGATATGACGAGAGGAAAATTTATCACCTTTGAGGGCTGCGATGGCTCGGGGAAGAGCACTCAGCTTAAACTGCTTAGCGAATACTTGACAAACGAGGGGGTTCCCCATATTTTCACCCGTGAACCGGGCGGCGGGAAAATTTCCGAGGCGATTCGCGAGATATTGCTCAGCGGTAAGAATATGGAAATGACGGATGAGTGCGAGGCGCTCCTTTATGCGGCGTCGCGCGTACAGCACTTGCATGACAGGGTAGAGCCTGCACTTGCCGAGGGTAAGCTTGTCATTTGCGATAGGTACGTGGACTCCTCTTTGGCGTATCAAGCGCATGCGCGAGGGCTTGGCGAGGAATTTGTACGAAAAATCAATGCGTTCGCTTTACAAAACTACCGCCCCGACGTAACGGTATTTATCGACCTCACCCCCGAGGCTGCCTTTTTGAGAAAGCACGGCGCGGACGAGAATGATAGATTAGAGCAGGCGGGCATGGCGTTCCATAAGCGTGTATACGAGGGCTATAAGGCGGTGGCGAAAGCCGAACCTGAGCGCGTGGTTTGTGTGGACGGCAATCAAACCCCCACCGAAATTTTTGAACAAGTTGTCCAAGCCTTAAAAGAAAAGGGTTGTTTATAATGGGGATTTGGGAAGTTTTACTTTTAGGCTTAGCCGTATCCATGGACGCCTCGGCGGTTGCGATGACCAACGGCATGACCCATCCCAAAATGCGCCTTGGTAAAGTCTTGCTTATCGGCGTATTCTTCGGCGCGTTTCAGTTCTTAATGCCTGTAATCGGGTATTTTATTACAGGTGTGGTGGCAAACGCGTTTTTGGAAGCGTTTGAAAAAATCTCCGCATGGGTGTCCTTTGGCTTGCTTGCTTTCCTCGGCGGAAGAATGCTCCATGAGGGAATCGAGGCGGTGATAAATGCCAAAAAAGTCCCGACGGACGGCTGCGAAAATTGCCAAACCGTGGGGGCAGGTACGCGTTTAATACCCGAAAAAGAGGGTTTGGGGCTTGGCAAGCTGTGCTTGCAGGCGGTTGCCACCTCTATCGACGCGCTTGCCGTCGGTGTAAGTCTTATGATGGAGAAAATTTCCCGCGGGCTTGTGCTTGGCATATGGGGAACGACGGGTGTAATCGGGGTTTGTACCCTTGCTTTGAGTATCGTGTCGGTGTATATCGGTAAGCTTTTAGGGGATAAGCTTGCGGATAAGGCAGAGATATTCGGCGGCGGCGTCTTGCTTGCCATCGGTCTAAAAATTTTAATCGAAAGCGTTCTTTGATGTATTTTTCGACAAAAAAGTGTGTTAAGAGGGTGAACGTTTGTTAAATGTTTGGTTTTTCAATGCAGAAATGCTTGAAAAACCTTTTTTCTTGTGGTAAAATAGGGTATACCTATAATATAGAGTAACGAATAATCTAAAGTAAAAGTCTTATAAAGGGAGAATAACTTTGAACAAGAAAACAAGAACAATAGTATGGATTGTCGTGGCGCTGGTGGTTGTTGCGCTTGTCGGCGTTTTGCTGTCGGACGTTATTAATCAGGCTAAGGAGCTGGATTTCTACGGAGAGAACGGTTTCTATGAGAAATTATTAAGCGGCGACATTCACGAAGTTTACGTAGACGCGTACAATTGGACGGGCTATACCTTGAAGGACGGTAAGCGGGTGGAGACGTTTACCGCTATCGGGCCTAGTATCTACAATTACGAGTCCCTCCAAAGCTTTTTGGAAGGCTTCGGTGAAAACCCCAAGTTCACCTTAGAGCTTGCCGACCCCAACGCGGGGAGCGTGTGGTCTAGCCTTTTGCCTTTGCTTGGTATCGGCTTGGTTGCGCTGATGTTCTGGCTGATTATGCGCAGCGCGTCGGGCGCGGGCAATGCCAACATGAATATCGGTAAATCCAAAGCCCAAATACAAAACAACCTCAAAGTGCGCTTTTCGGACGTAGCGGGCGCTGAGGAAGAAAAGGAAGAACTCAAAGAGGTCGTGGAATTCCTCAAATCCCCTAGAAAGTTCTCCGCGCTTGGCGCTAGAATCCCCTCGGGCGTACTTCTTGTAGGTCCTCCGGGAACGGGTAAAAC
>JAZUQM010000180.1:0-6457 GCA_045605705.1 Candidatus Scatosoma sp. | reverse complement strand
ACGGGCGGTACGCAAATGGACGTAAGTGATCCGTCCGACAATGCAAGCTATTTTGTAAATAGCAGCAGCTATTATGGGTATAAATTATAAAATAAAAAACAAAAGAAAAGGAGAAAGGATTTTATACCATAAAAAGCGCGCTCTTTGCGAGTGCGCTTTTGCTATACCTTAGCACATATATAAACGTTTTTATCATTTGATATAAATTTAAATTAATTTACGTGCTACAACGTAGACAATAAAAAGATCAAAATTATACGTCATTTTTATTTACATTTTTCATTCAAAGTGTTATAATAATTTCAAGCTAGGGGGTATGTAATATGACTATAAAGATTAAGGATAAAATTTTCTATCATAATTGTATTATTCGTGGAAGAGCATATCAGTTGGCGAAAAAAGTACCGCATTTTGGTAAGAAATTATATCATAAGCGTTATGGGGATAAGAAGGTTTTGCCCCATTCTGATGGAAGACAATTGATCATTAATGCGGTAAAATCTTCTCAGCCTTTTATGGCTGCAAGATTTGGAACAAGTGAAGGCAGGGCTCTTTTTTGGTATTGGCAAACAAAAATCCGTGGGAGCAAACAACCTTTTCCTAAGGAAATAAGTTACGAATTATGTACTTATTCAGGATTTTTCCCAAAAACGGAAGAAATGATGCGCCGTTGGGCGGAAGAAGAAACCAAAGCTTGTAAGGATTTGGATGTTTTAGGAACAATGGATTTCTTTTCTGAGGAATGGGTGGTAAGAAAGTTGTGCCCGCAAGCAAAACTAATGAGAGCGTCAGGGATTACCCCTGATGCGTCTGGTTGGACAAGTTGCTTAGAAGGTAAAAAGGTCTTGGTTATTCATCCCTTTACAGATACTATTCAAAAACAATATAGCAATCATAGAGAAGAAATTTGGCCAAATACAAATACTTTACCGAAATTTGATTTACAGTGTATTCAGGCGGTTCAAACTATTGCAGATAACAGAGATAGCCGTTTTAAGGATTGGTTTGAGGCGTTAGATTATATGACTGATGAAACGTCTAAAAAAGATTTTGACGTGGCGCTAATAGGGTGTGGTGCTTATGGGTTCCAATTAGCCTCTAAAGTGAAACAAATGGGTAAAATAGCTATTCATATGGGTGGTAGCCTTCAAACAATGTTTGGCATTCGAGGTAGTCGTTGGGATAACGGTTCAGTGGGAAAAAAATACAATGAGTTTTGGACGTATCCTAGCGAGGAGGAAACGCCCAAGAATTTTGAAAAAGTTGAAAATGGATGTTATTGGAAGTAAAACTTTTTAATAACAGGATCTTTGAATTATACAACAGACAGTTTAATAATATGATATAAGGGTAGTGTTATAAAAATTGATTTTATGAAAGAAAATGATAACGAAAAAGTAAATATTCAAAAATCTGTTGTTTCAGGCTTATTTTGGAAATTTATAGAAGTTTTATCGGGAGATGGAGTTTCTTTTATTGTTTCTATTGTCTTGGCACGCTTGTTAATGCCTGAAGACTTTGGACAAATATCTTTAGTTAATATTTTTATAACTCTTGCTAATGTTTTTGTTGTCTATGGTTTAGGGACTGCATTAATCCAAAAGAAAGATTCTGACAGTTTGGATTTTTCTTCGACCTTTTATTTTAATTTGGCAATTTCAATAGTTTTATATTTTATTTTATTTTTTACTGCACCCGCCATTGCCGACTGGTATAATTCTCCTAACCTTGTTATGGTTTTAAGGGCTTTGGGATTGAAAATCCCCATAGCATCCATTACTACAATTCAAAATGCATATATATCAAAGCATATGCATTTTAAAAAATCGTTTGCCGTATCCCTTATAGGTACAGGGTTTTCAGGGGTTGTAGGCATAGTAATGGCGTTTACAGGTTTTGGCGTCTGGGCGCTTGTTGGACAAGTGTTAAGTGGTGCCGTGATTAGCGTTATAATAGTATTCTTTGTTATAAAATGGCATCCTACCTTAGAGTTTTCTTTTAGTAGATTAAAAGGACTAATAAGCTATGGTTGGAAACTTTTAGTTTCAGGCTTTATAAAGGTTGGATATGATCAACTTTCGGGCTTAATCATAGGTAAAGTTTATACTACAACGGACTTGGCGTATTATTCTAAGGGTAGAAAATATCCTGAGCTTGTGGTTTCAGGCATTAATACCTCTATAGGAGCTGTTTTATTTCCTGTATTTTCAAAAAAGCAAGATGATAGACAAGTGTTAAAAAGTATGGTAAGAAAATCAATTTCCATAACAACCTATATTATGTCGCCACTTTTACTGGGTCTTGCTGCTCTTGCTGAACCGCTCGTTTTATTTTTGTTAACAGATAAGTGGATATTTGCTGTTCCTTATATGCAAATTGCTTGCATATATTATTTACTGCAACCTGTACAAACGGCTAATTTACAAGCAATACGGGCAACAGGAAGAAGTGATATTATACTCAAATTAGATATTATAAAAAGAGGTGTAGGTTTAATCTTTATTTTGTGTTTTATGTATCAAGGCGTAATAGCTATTGCTTTTGCCCCTGTAGTTGTGTCGTTTGTGGCTTCCATTGTAAACGTTTTTCCTAATAGAAAATTAATAGGTTATTCATACAAAGAGCAAATGTTAGACCTTTTGCCTAATTTGTTCATTTCAATTGTAATGGCGGTTGCTGTTTGGTTCATAAAAGCATTATTAAAACAGTTGGGGCTTGCTAATATTTTGATTATTTTAATTGGCGTAGTTGTCGGAATGCTATTGTTCCTATTATTATCGTTATTGTTTAAGAACGAGAACTTATTCTATATTATCGATTCGTTTAAAGATATGATCGCTAGGAAAGAAAAAAATGACGTATTGATTGATAAGGAATCTAAATGAAACAATATAAAAGTTGCGAGCGTTTACGTTATATTATTTTGATATGACATACAGATCTATGTTTACAGTATGCGAGCCCGCTGCGATAAAGATATTTATTATTTGCGCAAGAACAAGATGTTATTCTTATATGAACTAATTTAAAAAGATGATCGCTAGGTTCAAATACCCCGCAAACGTTACCCATAGCAGGTAGGGGAGTTGTAACCACGCGGCGAGGGGGTTGATTTTGGAATATTTGATGATGGTAATCAGGATCGAGAGCCACAGCGCCACAAGAATGATAAAGGAAACGATAAACGATTGCATATTAAAGAAAAATATGCTCCACGAAAAATTGAGCACAAGGCTCACGGCGTAGATGAACAGCGCGTCGTCTTTTTGCTCCGATTCGCTTGTGAAGATGATTGCCGCGCTAATACCCATTAGGATAAATAAGATCGTCCAAACAACAGGGAAAAGCCAGCCTGGGGGTGATAATGGCGGCGGGGTGATTTTGTCGTAGATGTTCATATTGTTTGCCGTTGCCAAAGCTGACAGCCCGCCGACTGTTAAAGCGAGTAGGATCGAAAAGATATACGGTTTTGCTTTTTTCATATGATTATTATACGCGGTGGAACTTTGGAATATGCGATAAATCAAAAAAGGAAAGCGCAAGGCTTTCCTTTCTTTTTGGCGCAGGCGGAGGGATTCGAACCCCCGTGGGCTTTCACCCAAACGGTTTTCAAGACCGCCTCGTTATGACCGCTTCGATACACCTGCATTCTATTCCTTTTACCTTTCTATTATACCGATCAAATTTGGAAAAGTCAATAGATTTTGACCCCGAAAAATAAAATCCCTTGCGCCTTTTTACGCAAGGGATTTTCAATAGGCTTATTCAATGTCGAGTTCAGGCGGAACGTCCATTTCGTCGGAAACGTATTTACCGTTTTTCTTGCGTTGTCGTACGCATTCGGAAAGCAGGTATTCGATTTGTCCGTTCACCGAACGGAAATCGTCTTCCGCCCACGACGCGATCGCGTTATAGAGCTTCGGGGATAACCGCAAGGGGACTTGCTTTTTTTGATTGTCGTTCATATCCGTTTACCTGCCTTTTATTTTCGTTTTCTTCTTAATCAATAAAGACTGCCTGCGTTCACTACGGGTTGCGCGTCGTGATTGCCACAAAGCACTACCAAAAGGTTGGAAACCATAGCCGCTTTACGTTCTTCGTCGAGCTGGACAAGTCCGTTATCGTTCAAGCGTTCCAGCGCCATTTCTACCATGCCTACCGCGCCGTCTACGATCATCTTTCTCGCATCAATAATCGCTGATGCTTGTTGGCGTTGAAGCATTACTGCCGCGATTTCGGGCGCGTATGCAAGATACGTGATTCTCGCTTCAATGACTTCCAAACCCGCTTCGTTCACGCGTGCTTGGATTTCGTCGCGGATACGAGATGCTACCACTTCGCTTGAACCGCGCAGGCTACCGTCGTCTTCAATGCCGTCGCCCGTCGTGTCTACCCCCGGCGCTACGTCGTAGGGGTAAAGGCGCACGATATTCCGAAGCGCGCTATCGCATTGCAAAGATAAATATTCCTTATAATTATCTACGTTGAATGCCGCTTTCGCCGTGTCTACTACTCGCCACATTACCGCAATGCCGATCTCTACGGGGTTGCCAAGGCAATCGTTGATCTTTTGGCGGTTGTTATTTAAGGTCATAATCTTTAATGAGATTTTTTTGTTCGGGATTTCAAACGAGATATTAAGATCCGCGTTTGCCGTCGGTTGCGCTTGCTTATGGGCAACGTCGCCGCTTTGATTGAGTTTCGTTTGCGCTGCGGGATTTACCGCTACGCAAAAGGGGTTTACCGCGTAAAAGCCCGCGCCTTTGATCGTGCCGATATATTTACCAAACAGCGTTAAAACGAGCGCTTCGTTCGGTTTTAAGATGCGAAGCCCGACAAGGGGAATCCACGAAACGCATGCGATTACGATCGAAATAACCATAAGTACGACGCCGAGCCAGCCTGTTTGCGGTGCTTGTTCAAGCGTGATCCCACCTGCAATGATCCCCGCAATCGCTGCAAGCTCGATTAAAATGCAAACGATCAACGTGCGCATGCCGTTTTTCTTGTTCTTTAATAAGATTTCTTCCATAAAACTACCTCCGAATATGGTTTTGATATGAAAATGATATCATATCTTTCGCCGATTGTCAAGGGTTTGGGTAGGGTTATGAAAAAAATTTTTTAAATTTTAAATCAGGGTTTCGTATTCGTTATATAATGCGTCTAACTGATTTTTGATTGTTTCCAAGCGGTTACATTTTTCGGTGAGCAGGGAGAAATTTGCGGTTACTTCGGGGTCGGCAAGCGAAGCGTTGAGTTCGTTTTCTTCGCTTTCCAAAGCGGCAATTTCTTTTTCGATCTGTCCCACGCGGGTGCGTTTGCGCGCATCTGCCGCCCGTTCTTCCTTGCTTCTATAATACGCCGATTTTTGTTCGGGTTTTTGGGGTGAGGTGGGGGCAGGTATGCGCTGAGTGGGCTCTTTCGTCGCGTTTTTATAGGCGGTGAAATCGTCGTAGCTACCTGAAAAACAAGTGAGTGCGCCGTTTTCGAGCTCGAAAATTTTTTCCGCGAGCGCGCGAATGAAATAGCGGTCGTGTGAAACGAACAAAAGCGTGCCGTCAAAGGCTTGTAAAGCTTCTTCCAAGGATTCGCGGGCGGGAAGATCGAGATGGTTGGTCGGTTCGTCTAAAAATAGGGTGTTGCCCTGTTCACATTCGAACACCGCAAGGGCGAGCTTCGCTCTCTCGCCACCCGAAAGCATTCGTACCTTTTTCTCCATATCTTCCGCGACGAGCCCTGCGCTTGCGAGTATGCTCCGAACGCGCGTTTGATCAAGCTTTACGTGTCTGCCCCAAAGCTCGTATAAAACTTCGTTGTCAGGATCGAGATTGGCGTGTTCTTGATCGTAGCATGCAAGGCGGACGAAACGCCCGAATTTGATCGCCTGATCCTTGTTTTCGGCAAGCTTTTTAAGAAGCGTGGATTTGCCCGTGCCGTTATCGCCAAGCAATGCGCATTTATCCCCGCGAGTTAATTTGAGTTCTACGTTTTTACATAACGTTTTCTCGCCCGCTTGTAGCGTGAGTCCGTTTACTTCCAACACGTTTTCATACGATTTTTCAGTGAAAGTGAAAGAAAAGCGGGGCGGGGACGGAGGCAACACGGGCTTTTCGATAAGCTCCATTTTTTCAAGTGCCTTTCTCCGCGATTGCGCCATTTTCGTCGTGGATGCGCGGACGAGATTTCTATCTACGTAGTCTTGCATATGCGCGCGTTCGGCTTGTTGTTTTTCGTATTCCTTTTGAAGGCGGGCTACCTTTTCCGCTTTGAGCGTTTTATATTTCGTGTAATTGCCCTTAAACACCGATAATTTTTTGTTTTCAAGCTCGTAGATTTGCGAAACGGTTTTATCTAAAAAATACCGATCGTGCGATACCGTTAAAATTGCGCCTTTGAAAGAAGAAAGATACTCTTCCAGCCAAAAGAGCGTTTTCATATCCAAGTGGTTGGTCGG
>JAZUQM010000179.1:0-2083 GCA_045605705.1 Candidatus Scatosoma sp. | reverse complement strand
ATGGCAATCGTACCCGACGACAAACTTTCGCTTGCCATCGGCAGAGACGGTCAAAACGCGCGTTTGGCGGCTCGTCTTACCGGTTGGAAGATTGACGTGAAGAGCGCGTCCTCGCCTGAGGCGCAGGAAATCTTGGCGCAGATTGAAAGCGAAGAAGAGGACATCGAGGAATAAGCTTAGGAGGCTTTTATGCCGAAAACGAAAAAAATCCCCATGCGCATGTGTATCGCTTGCAGGCAAATGAAACCCAAGGGCGAAATGACGCGCGTGGTTAAAAACGCGGACGGGGAAATCTTCCCCGACCCCACGGGTAAAGCCCAAGGCAGGGGCGCGTATATTTGCGGCGATAGCGAGTGCTTGAAAAAGCTCACGGATAGGAAGCTTTTACACAAGAGCTTTTCTATGAACGTCGCGCCCGAGGTGTATCGGGAAATAGAGGGGGAGCGTCTTGGAGAAAAGTAAGATTGAAACCTACCTCGGTTTTTGTATCCGCTCGCGGAAGATTATCTTCGGCGCGGAGACGATAGAAAAACAAAAGAAAGGGGTTTTCCTGCTCGTCATAGACGGGGCAATCGGGAAAAATTCCTTAAAGCCCATTTTAAGAGCGAAAGAAAAGCTGAACTGTCCGTTGTATATGACGGACGAGGGCGTTTTAGCGGAATGGGTACACCGCCCCGCAGTCAAAGCGGTGGCAATTACGGACGATCATTTGGCGTCGGCAATACTTTCCGTTGCCGATAGCGAGCCGAAATTCAAATCATATTCGGGAGGGAACGAATAAACCTATGGCAAAAAAATATGAAAACGTGGAAAAAATCACGTCGCTTTTAGACGATAATCAGCTCGGCGGTCTGCAAAAGCGTATTTCTTCCACGGAAAAAAGCCTTTCGGAAATATTAAGAAAGCTGTCCGCTTTGGAAGTAGAGAAACGGGAACGCGAAGCGGCGGAAATGGCGGCAAGGGCAGCCGAAGAGGAGGCAAAGGCAGCGGAAGAGGCTGCAAAAGCGCAGGCTGAGGCAGAGGCTAAGGCAAAAGCGGAAGAAGAGAAGCCCAAAAAGCCCGCAAAGAAAAAGGAAGAAAAGGCGGAAGAACCCGCTGTTGAAGTAGAAGAGCCGGCAAAGGAGGAGCCTGTGCAAGAGCCCGCTCCCACGGAGGCAAAGGAAGAACCCGCGCCTCAAGCGCGTACTTTCGTTCCCAAATCCGAAGCGCGTCCTACGGCTCCCGCAGCGCCCCGTGCACCGCGGTATTTTAGAAACGGTCAAGAGCAGGGCGTTTACGTGGCTAAACCCGGCGTAGAAACGAGTACAGGCACGACTTACCGTCCCCGTTCCGCAGGGGATAGACCCGCTCGCCCCGTGGGGGATAGACCCTTTATGGGTGCAAGAGGTCCAAAGTCTTCCACAAGCATTCCTGCAGCGCCTATCGCTGCGCCTGCAAGGGATACGAAGTCCTTCTCCGCACCCGCGAAGAAAAAGACTTTTGAAAAGACCTATTCGGAAAAGAAACCCCTCTCCAAGCGTTCGCTTATCAAACAGCAAGGTATGACGGTAGAGGATTTCGACGAGGATAAGAGCGGTTATAGAAAGGTACGTTCGCCTAAAAAGCAAAAGCAAAAAGAAATCCCAGTTATCAAGATTGAACACGCGGTCGTTACCACGCAGGAAATTCCCTTGAAGGTGCTTTCCGAAAAGCTTGGCGTATCTGCGGTAGAAATTACCAAGCGCTTGTTCAAGGAAGGTATCATGAAGGGTATCAACGATTCCATCGATTACGACAACGCAGCACTCATGGCGGCGGATATGGGTATCGACCTTGAATACAAGCCCGAAAAGACGGCGGAAGAAGTGCTTATGGATACGGTGGTTGCGGAGGATGCAAGCAAGCTTGTAACGAGAGCCCCCGTTGTTACGGTTATGGGACACGTTGACCATGGTAAGACCTCTTTGCTTGATAAAATCCGTGAAACTTCGGTTACGGCAGGCGAGGCGGGCGGTATTACGCAAAGCATCGGTGCATATACGGTTACGGCGAAGGGTAAGCAAATTACCTTTATCGACACCCCCGGTCACGCGGCGTTTACGGC
>JAZUQM010000178.1:0-3397 GCA_045605705.1 Candidatus Scatosoma sp. | reverse complement strand
AACTAAAAAACAAAATTTAATCAAAATATGGGATTTAGAAAAAAGAATACCATCAAATATTATCATTGTAATAAAAGGTTATTTTGAAAAATTTGAAAAAGAACTTTCTAAGAATGAGAAGAATGATAATAATGTCACTGGAGCGATTAGCGAATTAATTAAAAACCTAAATTTATTAAACGATAAGTACTATTTTATATCCACACAAGAAAGCGAAGAGATATTAGAATATATCAATTACTTTTTAAATTTATACCGATATGCTAATTTTAATAAATATGTAGACATTGATAAATTAAGACGATGGTAAAATCCTATTACATTAAAAAATGCATTTTCATTTGTAATATAAGCTTTAGTGCTATAAAAGATATAAAAGCAAACATTGCATGAAAGATAGAGGGTTAATTAATTTCTAAAATTGCACAAAAAAGGTCGCAGAAATAATCCTGCGACCTTTTTCTCATTTTCCAAAATACTTGACAGTAACGGATAGAGGGTTTCGGGCTTTTAATTAAATAATTTAATTAAAATTTCTATATACGCGTGAAAAGTTCGTTGCAAAGGTTGCTTTTTTGAGCAAATCGGTGTATAATAAATAGGTAATAATGCTGTGGAGAATAGTATGGCAGTTAAGACGAAAAAACTTGAAGAAATTTTATCCATTGACGGCGAAACGGCGAAAGTTGTATCTTACGCCGATTATTTTGCTCACAGACCGCTGTTTTCCGCTTTGCAAATCACCAACGTAGGGGAAGAAACCGTAGAGGGGCTTGTTGTTAGCGTAGAGAGCGAAAACGGCATGTTGCTTCCAACCTCCAAGGAAATCGAGGTCCCCTTTGAAAGCGTGGTTGAGGTGGATTTGGGAAATTTGCTTTCGCCCTTGTATTTTTCCAACGTGGAAGAGGTAGGGGAAGAGAAAATCACCGTTACCCTTAAAAAGGATAAAAAACTCATTACGTCCAAGGAATGGACGGTGAAAACACTGCCCTTTGATTTTTGGCAGGGGAACGAGGGGGATAGCGAGCTGCTTGCCTCTTTCGTTCGCCCTAAGCTTGCCGATTGCGCGCGCGTGCAAACGGAGATTGCCGAGCAGCTTAAAAAATGGAATTTCCCTTGTGAATTAGGCGGATATATCGGTAACGACAAAAACGCAGTACGCCGTATTATCGCGGCGCTGTATGCGGTGCTTCGCCGTTATTCTATGCAAAAACAGCCTTGCGATATTTCCGCGCCCGTCGAGGCAGGCGCAGGGGTAAAATTGCTTGCCGAGCGCAAAGCAACCTCTTTAGAAATGGCGCTTTTTGCGGCGGCGTGCTTAGAGAGTTTGGGCTTACATCCCGTACTCCTTACAGGGAACAAAGAAATCACCTGTGGCGTGTGGTTGTACGACGGGTGTTTTTTGGATACCGTGTCGGACGACATGGGGCGCGTAGACGCCTATATCGCGGACGGTATCAATAATCTGAGCTGTTTTGATGTCGAGGATATTTTTGCGGATAAAAACGCGGCGTATGCCACCTCGGAGACGCATTTCAAGCAAAAACTTAAAGAGGGGTATTACGAGCGTTGCATAGACGTACGCCGTTGCCGTATTTCCCGTATTTTACCTTTGCCTCTTAGGGCAAAGAGCGTCAAGGGTTTTGAACTATTGACCGAAGAGGATATGGCGCACGATGCCGCGCCGAAGGAGCTGCATGCGGCGCAAAGTCTTGCGCTGGATGCCGAGCAAACCAAGGACAAACAATGGGAAAGACGTCTTTTAGACCTTTCCATGAAAAACGCGCTTTTGAACTTCCAGCCTACGAAAATGGCGGTGCAGCTTTTCACCTCATCCGCAGACGCGGTCATGGACGCCTTGACCGAACAAGACGAGCTTGCGTTTGCGCCCGCTACGCAAGAGGCGAAGGAAATCGCGGCAAAGAAATTACATTTTGGAGCAAGCGCGGAAACCAAGCGCATGAAAGAGCTTATCGCGCTTGAAAACCAAGCGGGAATTTTGCGTACCTACCTCGACGATACGGCGCTTGCGGAAAACCTGCAAAAGTTAATTCGTAAAAATAAAGAAGCGTACGAGGAATCGGGTACGAAGATACTCTATCTTGCTATGGGCTTTTTGAAATGGTACGCTCGCGAGGACGGGGCTGTGCATTACGCGCCCCTCGTGCTCCAACCCGTGCTGCTGAAAAAGAGCAAAGGCGGCTCCGGGTATTCCGTTTGTCTTGCCGACGAAGAACCCGTGGTCAATGCGACCCTGCTGGAATATTTGAAGCAGGAATTTAATATCGATATCCGCGGACTTTCGGACGCGATACAGGGCTTAAAAATTGCGGAAATCCTTGCCATGGTACGCGTGGAAGTGGTAAAAATGCGCGGCTGGGAAGTGTTTGACGACGCCTATATCGCGGCGCTTTCGTTTGCCCGTTATCAAATGTGGAACGATCTTAGAGAGAATATCAACGAGTTCTCCAAGAATAGGGTCATCCAAGCGCTTTTGGAAAATTCCGTGCTTGTGGAAAGCGGGGCGGAGGACACCCTGCGCGAGGACGATAGCGACCTTGCCCTCACCCTTACTCCGCTTCCTGCGGACGCGTCGCAATGGAGCGCGATTGCGCTGTCGCAAAAGGGCAAGAGCTTTGTATTGCACGGCCCTCCCGGTACGGGCAAATCGCAAACGATTACAAACATTATCGCAAACGCCTTAAACGATGGCAAGCGCGTGCTGTTCGTTGCGGAAAAGCAAGCGGCGCTTTCGGTAGTTAAAAAGCGTTTGGACTTGCTTGGGATAGGGGATTTTTGTTTAGAACTCCACTCCAACAAAACGAACAAAACGGAAGTCGTACAAAAGCTTACAAGCACCCTTGCACTTGCGGGACAGCAGGAAAAGGTCAGCCTTGCGGAAAAATCTGCGTCGATTATAAGGCTTAGACAGGACCTTGCCGAGCCTATGACGGCATTGCATAAAAAGCGCCGTTTGGGTGTATCCGTGTATGAGGCGATGCTCATATGCTTGAAGAATAAAAACGCGCCCGATATCATGAATATCGAAAGCACCTTCTACGACGGCTTGACCAAGGAAAAAATCGGGCAGTACGAGCAAATGATGGTGCAAGCGTCCGCGGCGGCGAAGGAGTGCGGCGGCGTGTATAATTCGCCTTTTTCCAACGTCAATCTTACCGAGTATAATCTTGAAACCCGCGATTCGCTGTACTGCGCTTCCGAGGTTGTGATTGCTGAAATTAAGCATTTGAAGAATTATATCGCGCTGTTTTTGGATTTGTACCGCCAAAAAATCAGCACGCTTACGAGGAAAAAGTTAGAGGCGCTTTACGAGATCGCAAAACGCCTGCAAAGCGGGGCTTTGAATAAGTATTTCAAGGAAAATGAAGAGGAGTTT
>JAZUQM010000177.1:0-17270 GCA_045605705.1 Candidatus Scatosoma sp. | reverse complement strand
TGGCACGAAGCGCAGCGACGGTCAAGCAGTTCTCGCAGGAAACATCCTCGTTCGCCAGAGAGGCACGAAGATTCATCCCGGCACGAACGTTGGTATCGGTAAAGACGACACCCTCTTCGCGCTCGTTGACGGCGTAGTTCGGTATGAAAGAATGGGCAAGGACAAAAAGAAAGCAAGCGTTTATCCCAACGCGTAAAAACAAAAACTTAAAAAACCGATTGCATAAGCAGTCGGTTTTTTGTTTACTTTTTCGCGGGTTTGGTATATACTATAGTATATGGAAGAGATAAAACAGGACGAAAAAACACAAAACAAGGATAGCATGTCCGCGTTGAATAAAGAAAAACACCCGAAAAAGCTTTCGGGTATTTTCTATATCCTGCTCTCGGCGTTCTTTTTCTCCGTGATGAGCTTATTCGTCCGCCTGTCAGGGGATTTACCCACCTTTCAAAAATGCTTTTTTAGAAATTTTGTCGCGGCGATTGCAGCGTTTACCGTTTTACTTAAAAATAAGGACTTCAAAATCCAAAAAGGCAATCTGCCCGCTCTTTTGGCGCGTTCTGTCGTCGGTACAATCGGTATCATTTGCAATTTCTACGCCATTGACCATATGAATATTTCCGACGCGTCTATTCTAAACAAGCTCGCGCCCTTTTTCACGATTATCTTTTCTATACTTATCTTAAAGGAAAAGGCGTCCCTTGTCGAATGGGTACTCGTCTTCACCGCGTTTGCAGGGGCGGTGTTCGTTGCCAAACCCTCTTTTGATTTTTCGCAAAGCCTGCCCGCTTTTATCGGTATCCTCGGCGGACTTTCCGCAGGGCTTGCATATACTTTCGTACGGCATCTTGGCAATAAGGGAGAAAGAGGGGCTATAATCGTATTTTTCTTCTCCGTATTTTCCTCTCTTACCGTACTCCCTATGGCGATTATGCAGTGGCAACCCATGCTTTGGTGGCAGCTCATATACCTGCTTTTGGCAGGCTGCGCGGCAAGCGCGGCGCAGTTCTCGCTGACGGCTGCCTATAAATACGCGCCCGCAAAAGAAATTTCCGTATACGATTACTCACAGGTACTCTTCGCCGCCCTTTGGGGTGTGCTTTTCCTTAGTGAGTTTCCCGATATTTGGAGCTTGATAGGCTACGCAATTATTATCGGCGCGGCAGTTTTGAAATATCTCGTTAGCCGTAAAAAACACAGTTAAACTCGTACATGGTATACTCGTTTTAATTTTTACTATGAAAAACTCACTCGATTTCATATAGAAATCGAGTTGTTTTTTTATTGTTTATCCTTTATAATAGAGGTATAAAATATTTTTGGAGGTAAAACATGTACACACTCAAGGATTTAGCGCTTATGAGCGGGCTTACGGAAAGAACTTTACGAAATTATTTACAAATGGGGATTTTGAAAGGAGAAAAGGTAGACGGCGTTTGGCAATTCAGTATAGACCAAATTGAAGATTTTTGGACAACCGATTATGCAAAAGCCGCTATGAAAACCAACAGAAAAGCCCTTTTATTCGATTACTTACGCAACCCGCCCGAAGATAAAAATACCATGTGCGCGGTGATGAATTTTCCAAAGGAAAACTGGAAAAAAGTATCTAATTTCTTTTGCGACGCAGTTAACAAAGGTAAGAATCTGCAAATGACGTTCGATAGTGAAAAAGGCATGAATAAGGTGATTTTAATAGGCGATTATTCGACGGTTTGTGAAATTTTGAATGAATTTCAAGTATAAGAAAAGGACGGCTGAGCCGTCCTTTTTATTATTCTTCTTCCTCTTCGTCGTCTTTTTCAACCTGCTGACAACAGCGTTTGAATTTTAATTGCTCCACGGGATAGTCCTTATAAATCCAACCGCCGTTTCTATCGTCCATTTTGGTTTTCACCTGCATTTTCAGCATATTAACGGAAGCGACGATGGCTTTGCCGTCGGGCGTGCCGACTTCCGCGCCGACTTTGGGCATTTGCTTACTCGCCTCTGCGTAGTAATCGTTTTCGTAGCTCAAGCAGCACATAAGCCTTCCGCAAAGCCCGCTGATTTTACCGGGGTTTAAGGAAAGTCCCTGCGTTTTTGCCATCTTAACGCTTACTTTCTTAAATTCGGGCATATTTCCTGCGCAGCAGCATACTCTCCCGCAAGGCGCAAGCCCGCCAAGATACTTAGTTTCGTCGCGCGTACCTACCTGCCTAAGTTCGATACGGTTATGGAAGGTAGCGGCAAGGTCTTTGACAAGCTCTCTAAAATCCACCCGGTTTGCCGACGTAAAATAAAAGGAAATTTTACTGCCGTCAAAGGCGTATTCGCAATCCACAAGTTTCATTTCCAAGCCGTGCTTAATAATCTTCTCCCTGCAGGTTTGCATAGCTTGCGGACGTTTTTGCTGACAAGCCTCGTAAAAGGCGGTATCCTTTTCCGTTGCAATACGGATGATAGGTTTTAAGGGGGGTACGATTTCATCGTCCGCGACTTCCTTTTCGGGATACGCTACCCATGCATACTCCAACCCTCTTGCCGTTTCAACTACTACGGGAGTATTTCTTTCGTATTTATCTCCTGTTTTGGGTGAAAAATAATATAATTTTCCACCGTTTTTGAATTTAATTCCTACTACTTTTATCATATTTTTCTCAGTTTTTCCTTTTAACCTGACGAGAGTTAAACTCGCAAGCCTTAAAATTTTATTTTTCGAATATTTCGTCAAATGCGTTCTTGTAGTATCCAAGTATTGTCAAGAAGTCCAACGAAGTATCCAGCCATTTTTTGCCGTTAAAACCGTTCGAGTTTGTCTCTCGCCAGGTTAATATTTGCTATACACAACTCCAAGCACTGCGGAAATACGGCGTTGAACTGTACTTCCTTTTCCGCTTCACCTATCGCCTCTTGCGCATACAACAGAGCGGATAAGGAATAGCCGTTTGCCACTTTACTGAGCCGTTCCTTTTCAAAATACAACAGCACGGCGTTTTCCATTTCCGTTTTTCCTGTTTTTAACAAAAGGGCGTCCCTGAAAATCAATCTAAGCAGGGAAAGAAGCTGTTTTTTATGCTTGGTTTCGCCTATGTTTTTAATCAATAAGGGCAGTCTAGCTTCATCGCAAAGACAAAGGGAAAACGCATCTTCCATGAGCGTTTTATAGTTTCCCCCCTCTAACATGCTTTGCGCTTCGCCGAGAATCCCTCCCGACGCAGCCGCACAAAGGGCGAGGGTTTGCTTATCGTACTTATTTCCGTAAACGCGGGAAAGTGCGCGTGTGATTTCCTCTGTAGAAAAGGGGAGAATATCTAAACGCTTGCTGCGGGATAAAACGGTTTGCAAAACAGGATAAGCGGACGTTGCACCCAAAAGAAAAATTACCCCCTTAGGCGGTTCCTCTAACAGCTTCAAAAGCTTATTTTGCGTTTGTATATTCGCCGCGGCAAAATCGCCCAATACGAATACCTTGTTTTTTCCCTCCACGGGGCTTATCGAGCTTTCTTCACGGATTTTTTCCGCGTCCTCTACCGTCAATTTTTTTTCTTTTTCCGGGAAAAAAAGACAATCGGCAAAATTTTCTTCTTCTATCAGCTTATTCCGCCGTAAAACCTGTTCCTCGTTTGAATCCTCGAATAAGAGCTTTGCAAAGGTCTTAAGAAGAGCGCGAATATTTCTCTCGTCCTCGTAAATTAAAAGATAGGCGTGCGAAAGAGCGTCTTTTTCTTTTTCACCTTTTACAATCGCGTAGGCGCGCGTACTCTTCCATAACCCTTCCATTTTTACAAAAACTGTCCTTATTTTTTATATTCTACCTCATTATACCACAAAAAATAAAAATAATCAACTGTTATTTGTATTTTTTTCAACGCGTACACGGTATAGCCGTTTTATTTTTATTGCGGACATGCTACCCTCGTTTTTTATTTTCTTTGTGTTAAATAAAAATTGACAATTAAAAGAAAATGTGCTATGCTTAGCGTATGGAACAGTTAGACTTTTTCTCCGTACAACCTACCTCCTGCGTATTTACAGGACACCGCTCGTTAGATAAAGATTTTTCCGCGCGCACGTTAAAAAAAGAAGTGAAAGAGCTATTAAAAAGAGGGGTTAGAATTTTTTACAACGGGTTTGCCGTAGGTTTTGATACTGAGGCGGCGAAAACGGTGCTTTCCTTTAAGAAAAAATACCCTGATATAAAGCTTATCGCGTGTATTCCCTGTCCTAATCAGGAGAAAAAATTTTCCGCGCTGCAAAAACAAGAATATTATGCTCTTTTAGAGCAAGCGGACGAAAAAGTACTCGTTTCTCCAATATACGGAAGCGATTGCATGCATAAACGCAACCGCTATATGGCAGATCGGGCGGATTGTATGATCGCTTATTGTAAAAAAACCGACGGTGGCACTGCCTACACCGTAAGATACTTCAAGAAAAATAAACCCAACGCTGAAATTATCTTTATTTAATTGTTTTTCCTCAGTCATTCCCTTGATGTTATTATATATATTAAAATAGTTATAGTAGTAGTATTAGTAGGGTGCTGTGGAATTGTGGACAACCCCCTTTCAAATCCCGTTTTTATTAGAAAATACATAGCAAAAAAGCGACTTGCTTTTAGGTGGATAACGTCCCTTTTTCCTGTGGAGAAAAATGTGGAAAAAATGTGGATATGTGGAAGGATTTATATTTTCTCCCAAAAACCATTTGCATAAATATACAAAACAAGAGAATTTTTATAAAAACACAAACTTATCCACAAAAGTTGTAAACATGTGGATAACTTTATTAACATTTATCCCCAAAGGTGTGAAAAACTATGGAGCTGCAAACCCTTTTTAACGAGAAAATTCAAGGCGAATACAAGGAAAAATTCGAGGCGTACAGAAGCTTTTTGTTAGAGTATAACGCGCGGTATAATTTAACGACGATTTTAGAAGAAAAAGACATGTTTTACAAGCATTTTTTGGATAGCGTCGCGGGGGAATTTCTCTTTATAAAGGGCGGGAAAATCGCGGAGATAGGCTCGGGGGCGGGGTTCCCTTCCGTGCCCCTTAAAATTCTTCGCGGCGATTTGAAATTCGACCTGTTTGAAAGCGTGGGGAAAAAGTGTGATTTTTTACAGGCAGCTGTGGATAAGTTAGACTTAAAAGATGTGCATATTTATAACATTCGTGCTGAGGACGCAGCGAAGCGCGCGGAATTTCGGGAAAAATACGATCACGCCACGGCAAGGGCGGTTGCGCGCATGAATACGTTGACGGAATACTGTCTGCCGTTCGTCAAGATAGGCGGGAGTTTTATCGCCTACAAGAGCGGGGATATCGAAGAAATCCGCGAAGCGGAAAGCGCGTACAAGGTTTTAGGCGGAAAGCTAGAAAAGGCGATCCCCTACGCTTTACCCGAGGGGTATGGCGAGCGGGTTTTGGCGGTGGTGAAAAAGGTGAAAGCGACGCCGCAAAAATACCCGAGGGGACAGGGTAAGGAAAGAAAATCTCCTTTATAAAGAAAAAGTACGAAAATATAGTAAATAAAAGCGCGTTAAGCGCTTTTTTTGCTTGCAAAAAAAAACGAAAAAAGGTATAATAAAAGGGTAGAAAAAATTGACCTTACGATAAGGAGAAAAAGTATGAAATTTGTATGTAACGGAACGGTGTTATCGGATGCGGCGCTTACGGTTAGCAAGGCTTGCGCGGTTAAAACCATTACCCCCGTTTTGGAGTGTATCAAGCTCCACGCGGAAAACGACGGCTTGACGCTTACGGCGTACGACGGGGAAATTTCCATTGAAAAGAAAATTCTTGCCGAAGTGCTTGAAGAGGGTGAAGTTTGCGTTAATGGTAAAACCTTTTCCGACTTTGTCGGAAAGATTGCCGCTTTCGAGGTAGTCGTATCCTCTACGGACAGCGGAATTTCCATCCGCTATGCAGACAGCGAATCGACGATGCAGGCGCTTTCCTCTGCCGATTTTCCCCGTCTTGGAGATCGCTCTACCGAGGGAAAAAATTATTTTGAAATCAAGGAAAGCGAGCTGAAAAATCTCATTTCCAAAACGGTATTTTGCTGTGCGACGGATGAAAGCAGACCCATCTTAAAGGGCTGTCTTTTAGAAGCGAAGGCGGGCATACTGACGGCGACGGCTTTGGACGGATTTAGAATGGCTTGCTCTCAATGCCAAGCGATTGACGGCGCGGGCGAAATTAAAATCGTATGCCCTGCGCGTACGCTTGTGGAAATCGCGCGTATGCTGGACGGGGACGAGCTTTTGAAAATTTACGCGGATAGAAATTTATTATCCGTAGCCGTTAAGGATACCATTATTACCTCCCGTTTATACGCAGGCGAATTCGTGAGAAAGGAAAACATTTATCCCGTAGCCTTTACCACTCGCTTGACGGTGAAAAAAGCCGAGCTTATCGATAGCGTCGAACGTGCGTCGGTGCTGATCCGCGGGGATAAAAACAACCTCGTTTCCTTTGAAATAAAGCCGGGAAAAGTAACCGTAAACGCAAATTCCGATATGGGTAAGGTAGAAGAAACGGTTGCCGCTGATTTGGAAGGAAAAGAGCTTAAAATTGCAATGAACGGCAAGTATCTTTTGGACGCGCTCAAGGCGCTTGACGGCGAGGAAACGGTGCTTTCGTTTAATACGTCCATTTCCCCTTTCACGCTCGAAAGCAGCGAGGGCGGGGACAGTCAATACCTCATTCTTCCCGTAAGAACGGGTGCACAGGCGTAAAAAAAGCCGAAAATACGACAAAGTTTTACGGAAAGAAAGCAAAATTTGGGCAAAATTGCTTGACGGCGTATGCCCTTTTGCGATATAATTAGGAAGTTATCGCGCAAAACGCGCGTACGATACGAAAAACGATAAAAACCAAAATTCAGGAGAAAGAATTATGAAAAGAACTTATCAACCCAAGAAAAGACAAAAGAGTAAGGTACACGGCTTCCGCAAGAGAATGGCAACTTCCGCAGGAAGAAGAGTGCTTAAAAGACGCCGCGATAAGGGCAGAAAGAGATTGACCTATTAATCGAAACTGAAAACGGATAGACGCGAATTCCTTTCCTTTTAGCCAATGAAGATTGAATCGGCTAACAAAGGAGAGGATTTGCCATTTTTAATCACCGAGAAAAAGCCGAAAAAGGAGTTCGCAATATGAAGTATTTAAGACTGAAAAAGCAAGCGGATTTCCAACGCCTTTTCCAAAAAGGGAAACGCGCGTCCTCGGCAACCGTAACCGTACTCTACGGTAAAAGCGAAAGGCTGACGATGGGGATATCCATCGGCAAAAAACACGGTAAAAGCGTGCAAAGAAACCGCATAAAGCGTCTTCTTCGCGAGGCGTTCCGTTTTGCGCAGGAGGATATGCAGGGCGCGTATTCTATCGTGCTGGTGCCTAAGGTGAGAGAAGAATATTCGCTAAAAGCGTTTGAACGGGATTTACGATGTATTATCAAGAAAGAGAAACTGTAAGCTTAAGCTTTTCCGCGCTGGTTTTTGGAAACGTACGGTATTTGAGAAAAACGGTATTTAAGCCCTATCTCAAAATGTTTTTCATGCGCTTGATTCTCTTTTATCAACGGCATATCTCTAAGCATACCTGTATGTTCCGCCCTACCTGTTCGCAATACACCTTGGAATGTATCAACAATCACGGCGCAATTTTAGGGGTGCTTATGGGGGCTTGCCGCATACTGCGTTGCCATCCTTGGACCAAGGGCGGATACGACCCCGCACCCGAACGCTTTTTTCAAAAACGGTGGTTAGTCTAGCCAAACAAAACCCAGTTTAATAAGGATTTTTTATGGAACTTTTTAATTTGTTAAGCAAAGCGATACCCGTCTATACGCAAACCTTTGACATATCGCTTAATTTCATCGGCAGAATAACCAAGGGCCTTATCGAGTTATTCGGCAAAGCAGGGCTGGTGGGGCTTGGTATTATTGTATTCTCTTTGATATTAAAGCTTCTCGTATTGCCCTTCGACGTGTATCAGCGTATTGCGATGCGCAAACAAAATCAAAAAATGAAAGAGCAGCAAGCCCGTATGGAAAAGCTGCAAAAACAGTACGCAAACGACAAGGCGATGTACAATCAAAAGCTTATGGAAATGTACAAGGAAAACGGCATTTCCATGTTCTCCTCTTGTTTGCCTATGATTTTGTCCTTGGTGGTCTTTATTATCGCCATCAATGCGTTCAACGCGTATGCGCAATATTCTAACGTAGCCAACTATAACGCGCTTGTAGACGCGTATAATACCAAAATTGAAAGCTATTGCCCCGATTTAACGGCGGAAAACGTTGCGTTTGCAGACGGTAAAATTATCGTTAAAAACGACGACCCCTCCGCGTATATTTATTACGAGCTTCCCGCGGACGGACATACCTCGTTTACCGAGGACGCGAAGACCCATATCGAAGAGGAAGTTAATAAGACCTATTATATCGATATGGCAAAAGCAAGCCAAAACACGGAAATTCAAGCGCTTGCAGTAGACGGAAAAACGTTGGAAGACGCGGCATACGAATATTTTGTCGGAGAGGCGCAGTCTGCCGTTGTAGAGGCGTATGAAAAGGGTGTAAACGGCGAAGAAGCCGTTTCGTCTAAGACCCGTTTCCTTTGGATTAAGAATATCTGGGTAACGGACGCAAGTTATAAACACCCCGTACTTGATTACGAACAGTTTGCCGCGGAAGTGAAGCGCGAAAAATTTAACGTAGACGGCGAAAAAGTAAAATTTGAAGATATAAGAAAAGAATCCGCCCGGGCATATACCGAAAACGATTACAATACGATTACCAAAAAGCTGACCGTGCAAAAGGAGCAGGCGAACGGGTATTTCGTGCTTATCGTGCTTTCTATCGGTACGATTTTGTTGCAGCAGTTCGTTATGCAGCGTTCGCAAAAGGAACAGCAAAAATTCTCGTCCGTAGACGGGCAGGCTGCGTCCCAACAAAAGATGACTATGGTCATTATGACCATCATGTTTGCCATCTTCTCGTTTATGTACAGCTCGGCATTTTCTATCTACATGATCACGAGCAACCTCTTCTCCTTAGCGTCCACCCTTATCATCAATAAATGCGTGGATAAGTCCTTGAACAAGAAGGCGGAGGCGGCGTCGGTGGAAAGATTAGACAACCGCAGAACGGCAAGAATCGAGGCGGCAAAAAATGCAGGCAAGACGTCCGCGCAGGAAAGCCGAGACAAGAAAAATAAAAACTAATCCTGAAAACAAGGGATTATAGGAGATAATAATGGAATTTAAGGAATTTACAGGTAAGACGGTAGAAGACGCCGTCGAAATCGGCTTAAAAGAGCTGGGGCTTACCGCGGAACAAGCGGAAATCCGCGTTTTGGAAGAGGGAAAGAAGAAGTTATTCGGCGCAGTAAAAGCGCGCGTTGAAATCGCTAAGAAAGAAGAAAGCGTATGCCCTGCTTGCCCCGAAAACGCAACGGACGGCGAGAGAACGGTGGTATTTTTGGAAGGCTTGTTTAAGCTGCTTAATATTACCGCTTGTACCGAGCTTGTAGCTGAAGGCGAAAAGGTAGAAATCAACGTTACCGCGGCAAACACCAATTCGATCATCGGTAAGCACGGCGCAATGCTCGACGCAATCCAAACGCTTGCAGGCGCGGTTGCAAACACGGGCAGAGAGGATTATAAGCGCGTAGTCGTAGACTGTGAAAACTACCGCGAAAACCGCGAGGCGACCTTAAACAAGCTTGCGGACAACCTCGCGCAAAAGGCGCTCCGTTTGGGCAAGAAAATTCAACTTGAGCCCATGAATCCTTACGAGAGAAGAATTATTCATGCGGCGCTTTCCCAAAACGAAGAGGTCTCCACGCAAAGCGAGGGAAAAGAACCCAATCGTTATATCGTAATCGTTCCCAATAACTTAGAGGATCCCGACGCACCCGCTATTCCCGCGCGTAACGAGCGTAATAACCGCGGCAGAGGTGATAGAAGAGATAGCCGCGGCAGAGGCGGTAAGTATAACGACCGCGGAAGAAATAACCGCGCAGGCTTCAATAAAAAGCCCTATAACCGCGATAGAAAGCCTTCTCAAAGCAATGGCTCGGGCGGCGGCACAAGCTTGAAAAACACCGATTTCTTCGGTATTTTCCTTGGCAACAGCAACAACGAAGAAAAATAAAAAGAAACCTCGGCGAAAGCCGAGGTTTCTTTTGTGAAGTTTTACTTTGTAAAAAAAGTTATGGATTTTATTAATAATAGCAATAACTTGCCCTACAAGGGCAAATTTCACTTTTCCGTAAATCTTTTCACGGAAAAATACAAAGGCGTTCCAAGCCCGTACACCCAAACGCTTTCCGTAAGCGCAAGCGTGCCAGCAAAGGCGAAATAAGCCGTCCAAACGCTTTGATATCCACCGTTATTCCCGCACAAAAAAACAATGATTAAGGGAATAATCAGGGTGTTAAACAGGACGGGAAAAATTCCGCAAACAAGAAGCCTAAAAGGCTCTTTTTTTAATAACCTGCCTACCATGTACGAGTTTATTGCAGCAAACAGGGTCGCCAGCGAGCCGATAAACACGTCGTAAATAAAGTACGGCGAAGTCAAATTCGACAGCATGCACCCGATATATAAAGCAGGCACAGCCTCGGGGAAAAAGACGGGTAAAATACAAAGCGCCTCTGCGGGTCGAAATTGCAGAGGGCCGAACGCGAAGGGCGCGAACGCGTAGGTGAGCGCCGCATACAAAGCGGCAATCACACCCGCGCGGCACAGCCGCTTCGTGGTGAAGAAATTTTTCATTCGTGATACCTCGGTTTTTTTAGATAGAAGTGTTTTCCGAAAACCTTCTTGGAATAGTATAATAAATGAGGGCGGAAATGTCAAGCGTTTTTCGACTGCTTAGAACACCTTTCCCAAAGCAAAGCGGCAATCCCGTCGGAAATCATTTCCGCCATGGAATAGACAAGGTTAAGCCGAGTGGTATTCAAAAGCGCGTAGTTGCTCACCGATTTTTCCGCGACGACGCCCATAATGGAAACGTCCCCAAGCGCGCCCAAGCGTTTATTTGCGCCCGCGCCGGGGTGTAGGGGCGTATCGTTTAGTTTAACCAGCCCGATATCCCCTTCATTTCCCACCGCCGCGTCCACGGCGATGACCTGACTGCCCAAATGCGTTTCCTGTAGGAAGGTGCGCATATAGCGGATTTCCTTGGCGGTAACAGGCGCGGCAAGCGTACCGTATACAAACGTCTTTAGCCCTTGCGTCTTAAATTTAAGCATAGAGCCCGTAATCGGCCCCAAGCTGTCGCCTATCGCAAGGTCGCTGCCGATACAAACGATAACGGGCGGGGCGTCCTCTAGCATTAAATTCGTACCTGCCCCCCTCGTTTTTCTTATTTTTTTACTATAATCCGTCCGTAACAGTTTGTCCGTCGCCATGGCTACGCCGTCTGCCGCAAGCTTGTTATATATATGAAACGCATACTCCATTCTTTTCACCTACCCAAGCAAGTATTGCCCAAAAACTTGGGTATAAAACCTGAAAAAAGGGAAAAAGTTAAACAATTGCTTGAAAAACGAAAATAAATATGCTATAATATAGCAGTATAGGAGGTGAACGTGCATATGCTTTACAATTTATGCGCAGGAACGTCGGGTATTATCGTTGACGTGATTGTTGCGGTCGTGATGCTTGGCTTTGTGCTTGGCTCGGCAAAAAAAGGGTTTATCACCTGCCTTTTTGGGTTTGTATCCACGCTGCTTGCCCTCTTTATTGCGGTAAGTCTTGCAAAATCGGTTACCGAGCTTACAGGCGGGTTCTTCGGTGTGCAAGAGCTGCTAGAAAGTAAGTGGGTGGAAACCTTCTCCAAAAAAAGCGGCTTTAATATCGATATTTCCGGACAGGATTTAGAGGGCTTGCTGGCGACGCAGGATTTGCCCGCTATCCTCGTAAGCTCTATTCTCAAAAACCATACGGGCACGCTTGCTGCAGGGACGACCCTCGCCATGGTGGTGGGAAGCACGGCGGCGCAGCTGTCGGCAACCTTGATTACGGGTATCGCGCTCTTTATCGTAACCAAGCTGCTTATCAAAATCGTTAGACGGGTATTCAATCAAATCGCCGAAAAAATTAAACTGCTTGGCGCAATCAATAAGCTTCTCGGCGCAATCGTGGGCTTTATTAAAATCGTTTTAATTATCAGCCTTATCGTTTCTATTTTGAGCATCATTCCCTCGTCGGCAAACATGAAGCTGTTAACCGAAAGCGCAATCCTTTCCTATCTGTACAACCACAACCCCCTGTTTGTGATGATAGGCTGGTTTTTATAACAAATCGAATGGATTTTTCCCCGCTGAAAAAGCGGGGATTTTTTTATCCACAATCAGCTAAAATTAGGCAAACTTATCCCCAGCGTATAGTACGGGCGGGTTTGTCGAAGAAAAAAAATATTTGTCGAAAATAAGTTTATAAACGGCTGTATAAAAGGAAAAACCGTTTTATTTAAGGCAAAATGTGGATAAACAAGGGTTGTCCACGAAAAACACGGTTTTTATGTGGATAACTTAATACCGACCAACTATGCAATTTTCATAAAAACCCGCAAAAACCGTGGGATAACCTTGAAAAGCACCGTTTTTCGGTGGATAACTTTCACAAAACCCATTTTTTCAAAACAAAAATTTTGTGAAAAATTGTGTGGATAAGCGAACAAATTTTTCTAATTTTTAGAAAAAAAGCCCTCAAAAATCGAAAAAATCAATAAAAACAAGCGATTTATCCACAAACATATGTTTTTTTCTCAAAAATGGGAAAAGTTATCCACAGTTATCCACCGTTATACCATGCAGAATAATTGCATAAATGCTTATCGAATGCCTCGAAAACGGACGGAAATTTCCGCGCGGGTGTGTTCAAGCGCGAAGGCTTGCAGGTCGCGATAGCGGTGGTTTTCGTACTTAACAAGCCGTTCGCGAACGCCGAATAAATCGCAGCCTACCGCCTTACATTTTTCAAAAACCGTTTGAATTTCCCCGGCAAGCTTTTTCTCGGCAACGGCGAAAAATTCCTTGGGCACGTCGCCTGCGTCGCTGATTTTGTCAATGCTTTGGGGTTTAGAGATGTCGGCAATTCCCGCCGTCAAGGTTAAGTCGATTTTTAAGGTAAAGTTCTCGTTTTCGCTTGCTTTAAGCTTTAGCTTCGTGCCGTTTTGCTTGACGGTAAAGGTACAGGCGGTATTTTCCCGCTCAATCGAATAGGACGCCAAGCGGAGCTTGGAAAGTACCGTGCTTAACGCAAACGTTTCTTCCGCGGACAGCCTGCCAACCCGTTTTCCGCCTACGAACAGCGCCGTTTCTCCTGCGCTAAACACGGGTTTATCCTCTTTTTTCTCCGTTTGTCCGCTGCTTTGGGCGTTTTGCCCACCGCCCGCGCCGCCTTGCGCTTGACCCGTCTGCCCGCCTTGGTTTTGCCCGCCCGATTGCGATTGCTCGCCCACCTCTTCTTGTTGAGGTTCTTTTTTGAGAATGGGGAGATGCCCGCTTTTGCTTTCGCTGAAATACCCGACGGAAAATTCCCGCAAGGTCGAGGGGAGCACCGTGCCCACCCGCTCCGCGTGCGCGGAGAGCACCTTTTGCATGGCGAGGGAGCTAGACGAATCGACGAGGGCGGTGGTATTGAGCAGGTCTTTGGCATATCCGTCGCAGGTAGCGACAAGGCAGTTGTCTGTCAAGTACTCGTCCCGAAGAAAGAAATCAAGCGCCTCAAACACGTTTTCCTTTGCCGCTTTCTCGCCAAGGATGATGAGGTTGCAAAACACGAGCTTGGGATACCAACCCGTTTTTGCGTTGATTTCCTCAAAGGCGTCGCTTACCGTTTTACCTCGGCTGACGATTTGCACTGCCTCGGTATTTTTGCCCTGTTTAGACGCTTGAGGAATGGCGATTTGCGAAGTGAGGATAAAGGTATCGTCCTCTCTATCGATTCCCGCGGCGATAACAATCGCTGTTTTTTGCACGTCGATAAGCCCAAAGCCGTTGGAAAAGAAGAAAAACGCCAAAAAAATCACGAGAACTACGTAGTAGCGGACGGTGTTTTTTACGTGGAGATTATGCATTTTTCACCTCCTTTTGCGGGATTAAAAGAGCAAACAGGGGCAGCAGGTCTGCGATGAGTATAAAAACAAGAGGCAATTTTCCGCTGATAAGGGTATAAAACCCGTTGTAGTGCTTGTTATTGAAAAACACGAATACGAACGCACCGATATTCAAAATCGCCGAAAAGAGGGTTCGACGTCTTGTGCCCACCGTACGACATACGAAATCCACACTGTAATGCAAGGGCAGGCAGGTGGTAAACAAAAGCACAACGGTAAGCAGGTATACGAAAATCAAATCCGCCCGCCCGATTACGGAAAGCGCGGGAAAATACTGCGCAATTTTTGAAAAGGCGTAGTGTTCCCTTGGCGCGATAGCGGAGTAGATGGCAAAAAATACGGCGAGAAAGAGAAGGGTGATCCCCGCGCCTATTCCATATCCCGCCATAATCTTACCCGCGTCCCCCTTTTTATAGTGTAAATTCCCGATAAGAGGCAATAGAAGTACGGCGTCCGAAAAATGGGGCAAAGTATGTCTAAACGCGGACATGGTAGCCCCGAATTTCTCCCCAAAGACGGGTAAAAGGTGGGTAAAATCTGCCTCGCCCACCGACATAAAGAGAATGGCGGTAAAGGGAATGACGAACAAAAATAAGCAAATATCCCCCACCCTGCCCAAGGTTTTTAATCCCCGCGTGCAAACGAACGCGCTGAACACGAAAAATACCGCAAAGGAAAAAGTGGTAGGAGAGGTA
Source organism: Candidatus Scatosoma sp. (assembly GCA_045605705.1). GTDB lineage: Bacteria > Bacillota > Clostridia > Christensenellales > Borkfalkiaceae > Scatosoma. Next base: position 2,454 of record JAZUQM010000177.1, on the reverse strand, counting down.
TCGTAAAAGGCGGCGTATACGAATTTTTCCAAATCCAAAAGGGGTAAAATCGCCGCGAAAATATAGTACAGGGCAAAAAGGATATACACTACGCCCGCGCCCTTTCCAAGCCATTCGTTCAAGCGTTCGAATAAGCTCTTTTCCGAGCGGGAGCAGGCGTAAACGAGGGCAAAGAGCACCCCTGCCTGCAAGAGAAAGTGCAAAATAGCGGGAAGAAGGATATCTCCCGCGGCGTCCTTGGCGAGCAAGGACGGGGCTTCTAAAAACTTGGTTGCGGGCAGTAAAAACGCCGCGATAAAGGCAATTTGCCGCGCGTAAATACTGTCGTTTTTCGGTTTTGGAAAGAGGGCGGTATTCATGGTTCATCTCCTTGCCCTTTATCGCGGGGCAGGCGTAAGCGGGTCTTGTTTTTGGAATCCAAAACCTTAGGTCGGGTTTTTAAGCTAAACATATCGTATTTGACGACGGTATCCCGCAAATCCTTTCCCACGAGCGGGGAAAAGGGGGCAAGCAGGGGCGCGCCGAATGCGTCCGCCGAGAGTAGATAACAAAGCAAGAAGGCAATCAAAAGCACGATACCAAACGGACCGATGCTCCCTGCGGCGATTAGAAAAATCCAACGCAAAATACTCCCCGTTTCGACGAAATTCGGCACGGTATAAAGGCAAATGCCCGAAAAGGCGACGATGATAATGGCGGGCGTGGATAAAAAGCCTGCCGACACCGCCGTTTCCCCTAAAACAAGCGCGCCGACAACGGATAAGGACATACCCACGTATTTGGGCATGCGGATGCTCGCCTCTTTTAGTACCTCTAATAAAAATAGCACCACAAACATTTCAAGGCTGGGGGATAGGGGTAATTCCCGAATGCTGCTTGCAATCGTCAGGGTAAGCCCAAGGGGTAAAAGCTGTATCTTAAAAATCTGTGCCGAAACGTAAAAGGCGGGTAGCAGTATCGCGACGAACAGCGCAAAAAAGCGCAAAAACCGAAAAATCGTCGCCATAAACGGGGAAATGAAATAGTCCTCGCTGCTTTGTAAATCCTCGGTCAATAAAAAGGGTAAAGTAAGGGCTATGGGAGAGCCGTCTACCAAAATTCCCACCCTGCCCTCGCAAAGCTTTGCGGAGAAAATGTCGGGTTTTTCCGTTTTGCCGATACTGTGAAAAATGGAATGTTTACGCGGGGCAAGAAAAGCAGAGAGATAAGAGGAGTCGGGGGTACAGTCGATTTGTATGCGTTCTAAATCTTTGAGAACACGGGATTTGACGTCCTCGTTTGCCGTACCCTCTAACCAACATACGGCTACCATGGTATCCGAGCGTTTTCCAACACGCATGCTTTGAAAGCGCAAATCGGGGGTTTTTAAGCGTTTTCTAATCAAGGACATGTTTGTTTTAATATCCTCGATAAAGCCCTCTCTTGGACCTTTTACGGCGATATCCGTGGGCGGCTCCATAATCGCGCGGACGGGCAACAGTTTTGCCCCGACGATAAGCCCCTTTTTAACTCCGTCGATAAGCAGCAGGGCGTTTCCGTCCAACACTTCCTTTGTGATATCCTGAAGCTTGTCCTTTTCTTTCAGTTCAGGGAAAAGGGCGGTCTTTTTGATGATTTCCAAAGTATTTGCAGACATGCCCCCCTCGTTTTTCAGGGAAAGGCGGGATATAGGTCGGGCGATGAGGTCGCCGAGCAGCTCTTTATTCACCATTCCGTCAGCGTAGAGCACGGCGCAGGAAACTCCGTCCGCCGTTGCAAAGGCATAGCTTAAAATATCCTCGGAAGGGAGGATTTTCTTGCACTCCGTTAAATTTTTTTGTAAACAATTCGATAAAGTATTCACAAAAACAGCGTGGGCGTTTGGATAGAAAAATATTCTTGACTTTTACGCGCGCGCGTGATATACTTATGTCATGAAGCAAGTTGAGTTAAACGAAAACGAAGTTTTGGAAGATATGCTTTTGAACGGGCTTAAAATCGTGCAGGATACCCGTTTATACCGCTTTACTTCCGATTCCGTGCTATTGTCCCGTTTTGCAAAACCTAAAAAAGGGGATAGGGTAGCGGATTTTTGCGCAGGCAGCGGTATCGTAGCGTTCCATTTTTACGCTCTGCATAAGGACAAGTTCCCCGATATGCCCATTACGCTGTTTGAACTGCAGGAAGAGCTTGTCGCCCTTTCAAAAAAGACGGCGCAGTACAACGAATTTGAGAACTTCACGTTCGAGCAGGGCAGATTGCAGGATATTCCAAAAGGCTATAACGAGAAATTCTCTTTGGTGCTGTGCAATCCCCCTTACGAGCGCGGCGGCTTGGAAAACGACGAATATCACAAAGCCATTTGCCGCAAAGAGATTACGATTACCTTAAAAGAGATTGCGCGTGCGGCTTGCTTTGCTTTAAAGTTCGGCGGCAGGTTTTGTATGCTCCACCGCGCGGACCGCTTGGCGGAAG
>JAZUQM010000176.1:0-9069 GCA_045605705.1 Candidatus Scatosoma sp. | reverse complement strand
CCGCAGCGGAAGCCGTAGCCGAGCGCGACGGAGGTTTCGGGATCAAACGCCAAAGAAGCGTCGTTTAAGCGAAGTCTCTCGAGCGCATCCTTCAGAGCCTCATAATCGGAACCGTCCGCCGGATAAATGCCGCAGTACACCATGGGAAGCACGGGCTTATAGCCGGGCAGAGGCTCTGAGGCGGGCTTGGCCGCGTTTGTAATCGTATCGCCTACGCGGATATCAGCGATGTCCTTGATGGAGGCAGCGATATAGCCTACATCGCCCGCCTTCAAAGTCTTGGTCGGATAATAGCCGTTGGGCGTGAATGCGCCGACTTCGGTTACGTCGAATTCATGGCCGCTGGCCATCATGCGGATGCGGTCGCCGACGGAAACCGTGCCTTCCTTTAAGCGAACGGAAGAAATGGCGCCGCGATAATTATCGTAATAGCTGTCGAAAATGAGCGCCTTCAAGGGGGCTTCGGTGTCCCCTTCAGGCGCGGGGAAGTACTGCGTAATCGCCTCCAACAAATCCTCGATATTCGTACCCTCTTTCGCCGATACGCAAGGAATTCCCTCGGCGTCTAAACCGATAACGTCCTCTATCTCCTTTTTCACCTCGTCCACACGGGCGCTTGGAAGGTCGATTTTATTGATAACGGGCAAAATCTCCAAGTTGTTTTCTATTGCCAAATACACGTTGGCTAGCGTTTGCGCCTCGACACCTTGGGTTGCATCCACGACCAAAATCGCCCCCTCGCAAGCCGCGAGCGAACGGCTAACCTCATAGGTAAAGTCCACGTGCCCCGGGGTATCAATCAGGTTGAACTCGTACTCCTGCCCGTCCTTTGCGGTGTAGTACATACGCACAGGTGTGAGTTTAATGGTGATACCGCGCTCCCTTTCGATATCCATGCTATCAAGGAGCTGTTCTTCCATATCCCGCTTGGAGACCTGTCCCGTGCGCTCCATGAGCCTATCGGCAAGAGTGCTCTTACCATGGTCGATATGCGCGATGATACAAAAATTTCTTAACAGTTTATTGGGTTTTGCCATAATCAGTTCTCTTTATTAAAATACTCGATAAAACAATGCAGGGCGTAGGATACGGGCGTGTTTTTCGGCAGGAGCATCCCCACCGAACGCGCGGGCAAAGCAGGGTCGGTTACAACCTCAAACAGCTCGCCTTCCGTAAGCTGACGGGCAACATACTCTTTGGGAATAACGCCTATCCCCATGCCGCGGGCAACCAAGCGTTTCATTAAATCCCAGCTTCCCACCTCGATAGAGGGCTGCAATTCGACGCCGTGCGCCCCCAAGAAATTATCCAAGCTGCGCCGTGCCACCGTATTTTTATCCATCATAATAAGAGGATACTTTTTGAGCTTGGATAAGGACATGGGCGACTTATTTTTCAATTCCGCAAACTTATTGCCTGCGATAAAAATATCGTTTAAGCGCATACAGTTGCCGCGCAAAGCAAGCTCCGCATCCACCGTAATGGGCAAATTTACAAAGGCGACGTCGCACTTATCCGCCTTGAGTTTTTCAATCGTATCGGGCGTAAAATCCGCCATAAGCTCGATTTTTACAGCGGGATAATGCTCGTGAAAATCCACAATTTTATCGGCAAGAAAATACTTGAAAATCGTTTCGCTTGCACCGATACGGATAACGCCCGTCGCAGAAGACTTCATCTCTGCAATGCGGTTTTCAGCCTCGTATAAAAGTCCCAACGCACGTTCCACCTCGGGAAAAATCAGCTTGCCTCCCTGTGCGGAAAGCTCCATGCCCCGATGCGTACGGTTAAAAAGACTAATGCCTAGCTGATTTTCAAGCTGCTTTACCGACTGTGAAACGGCGGGCTGAGAGATGTACAATTCCTCCGCCGCCTTAGTGAGGCTGCCGCATTTTGCCACCGTATAGAATACTCTGTATAATTCCAGATTGACCATAACCGTCTACCTGTCCTTTCTTATTTTCCTACGCAGAACTTCTCAAAGATTTCATGAATGATTGCCTCGGTTGCCGTTTCACCCGTGATTTCCCCAAGCGCGTCCCACGCCTCTTTTACGTCTATCCCTATCAAATCCAACGGCGCAAACGCGCACGCCGATATCGCTTTACTCAAGCTTTCCTTTGCCCGTTTTAACGCGTCGAAATGCCGTTCCTCTATCAAGAACGCTGCGTCCTCACTTCTTTCACCAAAGCCCTTTTCAAGGAGCAGTTCCTTCAAACGCGCAATACCTTCGCCTGTTACCGCCGAGGTATATACGTCGGCGTCCGTTTCCGTGTCGTCGCGGGTTAAATCCGCTTTATTAAGCACCTTAATCAAGGGCTTACCCTTGACCATTTCTAAAACGCGGATATCCTCTTCATCCATACCGCCCTGCGGGGACATATCCGCAACGAATACCGCCACGTCCGCGCTTTTGATAATGGCCTCCGCCCGTTCGATACCGATATTTTCGATAAAATCGCCGCTTTCGTGCACACCAGCCGTATCGTAGAGGTTGAACTTTCTTCCCTCGATTTCTATCGTGCCCTCGACCGCGTCGCGGGTGGTTCCCGCCACGGAGGAAACGATGGCTTTATCATAGCCGAGTAAACGGTTCAAAAGCGAGCTTTTGCCTGTGTTGGGCTTCCCGCAAATGGCAACCGTAACCCCTGATTTTATTTTTTTGCCCACGCCGTAGCTTTCGGCTAAAGCGGTCAGCTCTTGCGTGAGTTTGCAAAGCGCCGATTTTAATTCCTCGATATGCTGTTCTTCAATATCCTCTTCAGGGTAGTCCACGGACACGTCGATACCCGCAAGCAAGGTTTTCAAACGGGATTGTAAATCGCGGACTTTATTCGTCAATTTTTCAGTGTATAACAAATACCCCGCCTTGACCTCAGCCTCCGACTCTCCGTTAATCATATCCGCAACGCCCTCCGCCGAAGCTAAGGACATTTTCCCGTTGAGAAAGGCGCGTTTGGTAAACTCCCCTTTTCCCGCAGCCTTCGCCCCCAAACGGAAAGCTTGCTTTAAGATTCCGCGGGCAATACTTTCCCCGCCGTGGCATTGAAATTCTACGATATCCTCGCCCGTATAGCTTGCGGGAGCTTTGAAATATACGCACAAGCCGTAATCCTCAAAGTTTCCGCCGTCAATACGCCCGGGATACATACGATATGGTTCAAAGTCCTCTACCTTAATTTTCCCTGCGGGATAGAACATTTTTTTCGCAATGTCTAACGGATTTTGCCCGCTGATACGGATAATCGCTACCCCGCCTTTACCCGCAGGAGTCGCAATCGCCGCAATATTCTCTTCCAACATAGTTTTTTATTCCTTGCTATAATATTCGTTAATATTATAGCACAGTATTTTTTTCCTGTAAACCGTTTCGCGGTAAATTTATACAAAAAAAGAGGAAAAATATAACTTTCGCTTATCCATATTCCAGCCCCATTCTCCATATAAAAATCTTATCTTCTATTTTGTGCTTTGAAGGCTTAAGAATCCCCCTATTAAAGCAAAAAAGCGCCGCACGGAAATAAACCGTGCGGCCCTTTGCGTATAAGTTTAAGAGAAAAATTCGTCCTCGTCTTTCCCGCCCTGAGCGCTGGAAAACTCCTCGAAGGGGTCTTCAGGCTTAGGGGGCTGCGGAGGATTATTTTGCGGTTGCCCGTAAGAATTTTGATAAGGGGAACCGTAAGGATTGCGGTACTGACCATACTGCCTTGCATATGCCTCCCGTTTTGCACGCATAAACGCCTCGTAATCGATTGCCTTACGTTTCCGTAACACAAAAACGATAATATAGCGGGAAAGGGGCACAAATAAGGTCAAAATCCCCAAAGCCAAATAATTTTTCGGCGAATACTGTTTATAAAGCCCCATAAACAGCACGATAAGGAAAATTTCATAAATAAGTTGGAAAGTAGAAAGTAGGTACCCGCTGAGATTGTAAAATTTAGACACCGTACCTGCAAAGCCCGTCAAATTGACCCAAGTCGGGATCCCCTGCTCAATATGCGGTTTACCATGCTCTAACCATAAATACATCTCGGCGGCAATGGTCAACGCACAAAACAACGTACCGATAATTTGTGCAATCATCGCATACATGCCTGCCCTCTTCACCTTTTGTCCAAAGAAGTTGCACTCACCCGCAAGCCTGCCAACAAACAAAAGATTGACAAACGGCACAAACGCAAGCGCCTTGTTTTTCACCCCGCGGTTTTTCGCCATTCTATACAGCCCAAAGCCTTGCAATAAAAAGAGCACAAGCAAAATCGCCGCACCGCCGATCAGTCCTGCGATAAAAAGCGTTTCCTGTTTTTCCGTAAACAGCATAGCGATTAGTATTGCCGCTTGATAGAAAGAATATATTTCCATACGAACCTCTTAAAGTTTATATTCTACGCACATTAGCGTTAAGCCCTTTGCGGGCATGGTTTTTCCAAGTAAATTTCTCTCTCCCGTTTGAAAAGCACGAGCAAGCGATTCTTCGCTTCTTTTCCCGTTTGCGATATCGAGTAACGTCCCCGCAAGCGTACGCACCATGTTATACAAAAAGCCGTTACCCGTTACAAAGATTTTAATATCGCGGGAAGAGAAGCTTTCGCTTTCCTCCACTCTCACCTCGTACACGGTACGCACCGTTGTCTTAACGGACGAGCCTGAAGCACAAAACGCCTTAAAGTCATGCTCTCCTTCAAACAGCTTTGCCGCGACACGTAAAGCTTCTATTGCAGGTACGGTATCCAACCTTACGGCATAGCGTTCCTTCAAAGGCATTTCCCTTGCAGCCTCATATAAGCTATAGCAATAGGTTTTACGCTTGGCGCTGCGGTTACTGTCAAAGTCTCCGTCCGCCAACCAGCCCTCAAGCACACGCACCTCAGGCGGTAAAAACCTATTCAAGCAATCGGGCATACGCTCCGCAGGGACGGTGATATGCTCGCTGTCGAAATGGCAAACCTGCCCTACCGCATGCACGCCTGCGTCCGTTCTGCCGCTCGCCGTAATACGAATATCCTCGTGCAGTGCGTCATATACCGCTTTCTCTAAAACTTCTTGTACGGAAAGGGCGTTCTTTTGCCGCTGCCAACCCGCATAATCCGTACCGTCGTATGCAATTTTTATCACGTATCGCATAAATCAGTCCTCAAAGGGTTCTCATCAAAATCACGCCCACGAGAAGCGCAATTCCCAAGGTCAAGGCAAGCAAATCCCGCCAAGTAAAGGTAAGCTTTTTATATTTCGTGCGCACCTTACTACCCGAATAGCATCTTGCGTCCATCGCGTCGCCAAGCTCGTCCGCGCGACGGAACGCACTGATCAGCAAGGGGATGAGCGTAGGCACGAGTGCTTTTACGCGCTTGATAAGCCCACCCGTTTCAAAGTCCGCACCGCGGGCTTTTTGCGCGTTCATAATCCGCCCCGTTTCGTCTGTCAAAATAGGAATAAAGCGCAAAGCTATGGACATAATAAGCGCAAGCTCGTGCACGGGGAAGCGAATCAGCTTCAAGGGTGAAAGCAAACTTTCAATCCCATCCGCCAAGGAGACGGGCGTAGTGGTCAACGTAAGCAAGGAGGAGCCGAGCACCAAAAGGAAAAGGCGAAGCGCCAAAAACAGCGTGTACGACAACGCTTCTTCGGTGATACGGATAATCCACCATTGCCATAATACGGTTTCCCCTTCATAGAAAAAGAGATTGAGTACCGTCATAAACAAAAGCAGGAACAAAATCCCCTTTACCGAGCGCAAAAGCGCACGGAAGGGAACGCCCGAAAAAAGCGTAGCAAGCAAAAATAGCGCAGCGCACGCGCCAAGCGCATAGAAGCTCTTACTTATAAAAATCGCAACGATATATACGATTAAAAAAAGTATTTTTGCACGCGGGTCGCACTTATGCACGAAGGAGGTAGAGGGATAATACTGGCCAAAGGAAACTTCACGCATGGCTTTCCCCTCCTTTATCCATTAATTGCATACCTGCCCCGCCCTTTTTTGCAAAAGCCAACGTCTTTTGAATAAAATCGGCTACGGTAAAGTCGCAATCCAAAGCAATCCCTTTCACCCCAAGCTCGCGGGTCAATTTTGCCGTAAAGGGCAAATCCAAACCGTGGGAAAGAAGCGCTTCCGCATTGGAAAACAGTGCCTTCGGCTCCGCGCAAAGGAGAACCTTTCCGTCCGCAAAAACGGCGGCACGATTGCAATTTTCCGCAATCTCGTCCATATCGTGCGAAACGATAATCACCGTTTTACACCACTTGGAATGGATATTGTGCAAAAGGTGCATGACCTCTTCCTTGCCTAAGGGGTCAAGCCCTGCAGCGGGCTCGTCCAAAACAAGAATTTCGGGCTTAGTAACGATAACGCCTGCAATTGCAACGCGGCGTTTTTGTCCGCCTGATAAATCGAACGGGGACTTGTCTTTGACTTCCTCATAGCAAAGCCCCACCGTTTCCAAAGCTTCTTTTACCGCTTCGCAAACTTCTTTTTCCGTTAAATTCTCTTGAAAATTTTTCAAGCCGAACGCCACGTCCTCGAATACCGTTTCCGCAAAAAGCTGGTATTCGGGATACTGGAAGACCATACCGACCTTGCCCCGCAAGGCGCGAAAATCCGTTTTCTTATCCGTCAAATCGTAGCCGTTTACCGTCAACACTGTCTTAGGGGGCAAAGGATTGCCCTTTTTAGGCTTTTTCGCCTTATATTTTTTCTCGGCGGTCGGCACCTTCAAAAGCGCGTTTAAGTGCTGCACAAAGGTGGATTTTCCGCTTCCGGTATGCCCAATGATACCGAAAAATTCCCCCGACTTAATTTCAAGATTAACTCCCTCAAGCGCCTGTGTGGAAAACGGAGATTTGGGGTTATATACGTAGGATAAATTTTCGCAATAAATCCTACCGTGTTCTTCTCCTTCTTCTACTCGCTTAAGAGGTTCGCGCATACCTGCCTCTTGCATTTTTACGTCGGCGCACGCAAGCGCGCTATAAATGCCGTTGGCAATTTCCTTTTCATCCATGCTATCCGCAACAGGGATTCCTCCCTTAGAGAGCGAACGGCAAATACGAATAGGGCGAGGCATCACCAAAGAATATTGTTCCAAATCCTCCCCTTTTGCAAATACCTCTTGCGGAGTACCCTGCACGGCGATTTTCCCTCCGTGCATAACTACGGCGCGGTCGGCAAGCAACGCCTCTTCCGCAAAATGCGTAATCAATATAACGGTAATTTTCTCTTCACGGTTAAGACGTAAAACTACGTCCATAACCTCTTTTCTTCCGCGAGGGTCAAGCATTGCCGTCGCCTCGTCCAAAATCATAACGCGAGGCTTTAACGCAAGCACGCCCGCAATGGCAATACGCTGCTTTTGACCGCCCGAAAGTCTTGTGGGCGTTGCGTTTTTATACTCGCTCATACCGACTGCGTTTAAGGCAAAATCGATACGTCTGCCAATTTCCTCTCGTTCTATCCCGATGTTTTCAGGCCCGAAAGCAATATCGTCTTCTACAATAGACGCCACCGTTTGGTTGTCGGGGTTTTGAAAAACGATGCCCACCTGCTTTCTAATATCAAATAGATTGTCCGCTTCCCCCGCGTCTAAGCCAAATACCGTAATTTTACCCTCGTCGGGGGTCAACAACCCGTTTGTTAAGCGGGCGAGCGTTGATTTACCGCTGCCGTTATGCCCTAAGACGGCAACGAACTCTCCCTCTTGCACGGAAAAATTAACCCCGCGCAGGGCGAAGTTGTCCTGAAACGAGAATACGTCCCGTTCCCCCTTTTCCGCTTTCTCGTAAGAGAAAGATACGTTTTCAAATCGAATCGCTTCCATACTTCTATTATACCAAACTCTTTATTAGATTACAATGAAAATGCTGTGAAAATGCGGGAAAACTTTATTTTACTTGGTAACTCCCCGTCTTAGATATCGAAATCATGACCGTCCCCATCTCATCAGTGCGGTACACGTCCAGCCTCGCCGCTTGTAAGGTGTTTAGCGTCGCGTCGTTGGGATGTCCGTAAAAATTCCCCTCCCCACAAGAAATAACCGCCGTTTTCGCCTGTATATAATTCAAAAACTGTAAACCGGTGGCATCGGCGCTGCCGTGGTGAGATACCTTGAGAATTTCCGTACTCCTAAGCTCTACGCCGCAAGACGCAAACGCCTGCAGCCCGTCGTCGCGAATTAATCTATTCTCTACGGAAAAAGGAGCGTCGCCCATAAACAGCGTACTTACGCCCATATAATCCAACCAAATCACCGAAGAAAGGACGTTGGTCTGGGCGACGTATTCATCGCTTTGTATTTCCTCCTCCGTCCGCGTATACGGATGCAGGAAAGAAAGGGTATAGGGATATGCACCCGTTCCGTCAAGGCACACCTTGCGAGAGGCATACTCCCAAGCATATTCCCGCTTATGTAATTCGTTGACAAACGCGTCGTACCTACCTCCCGCCTTTTCGTGCGGGATAGGGGGCAGGTATGCGTTGACAATTTCTTTTTGTTTAACGATTTCCTGTAAACCGCCGCAATGGTCGCTGTCCGCGTGCGTTGCCACAAGGTAATCGATTCTATTAATTTTCAAAGCGTTAAGATAACGCAAAATGCTTGCGTTTACCTCCCGTCTACCGTCCCCGCCGTCAATAAGCATGACTTTCCCGTCCGGTAATTCTATCAAAGTGCAATCCCCTTGCCCCACGTCGAGAAAGTGTATACGCAGCTCACCCTCGGCACGTTTTTTCAAATCGGGGTTTTTGATGCGGTATTTCCATTCGTTCGGTGGAATAATACACGCAAATATCGCCACCCCAAGCGTAATCGCCGCAAGGACGCAGGTAAACACCTTTTTGATTTTGCGTTTCCTGCCCTCGATTATGTTTTTCTCTTTGCGATACCCCATAGCTACCTTATTATATAGGCTTTTGAAGAAAATGTCAATTTATTCCATACGTAAAACGAAATTTGACAAAATCTTCCCCTTATAATTGCGCAAAAACTGTTGCATTTTCCCCTATAATGGTGTATAATATAAAAGCTGCGCGTAGGCGGGGAGTTAGCGGCACCCTGTATCTGCAATCCGCTA
>JAZUQM010000175.1:0-3117 GCA_045605705.1 Candidatus Scatosoma sp. | reverse complement strand
GGGTTGCCCGATTTCGCTGCAAGAGTATTTACTACTTCTTCGTTAAGACCCAAGTTCAAAATGGTGTCCATCATGCCGGGCATGGAAGCGCGAGCACCCGAACGAACGGATACGAGCAAGGGGTTTTCCTTGTCGCCGAACTTCATACCGCAAACCTTTTCCATCTTTTCGATGTATTCCATGATTTCCGCCTGAATATCGGGATTGATTTGTCTGCCGTCTTCGTAGTACTGCGTACAAGCCTCCGTAGAGATGGTAAAGCCTTGGGGTACGGGAAGACCGATGTTGGTCATTTCCGCAAGGTTTGCACCCTTACCGCCGAGGATATTACGCATCGTTGCATTGCCTTCCGTGAAGAGATAGCAATATTTCTTTGCCATAATTTATTTCCTCCAAATTGATTTTTTATCATAGTTACAAGGGGCGGGACCGCATGCGCACTCTCGTCCATATTCCATTTTAATATAATTTGTAAAAAATATCAAGCTTTCTACGCCACTTTTTATGATTTTTTTTAATTTTTTATAAAAATTATCCCCGCCGAGTATAGGACAGGGATAAGTTTTATTCTTTTCTGTTTTGCGGCGATTGCACGGGAATATCGTCCGCATGCACGACCTCATGGGTAAGCGTCTTCTCGCCCAACCGTTCTTTTTGCACCTTAACGCACAGCTTTTCAAGAAGCATCCCAAACTGCCAGCCCATAATCAGGACTACCATAACCCCAAGCAGGTACGCGACGAAGGTCGCTTCAAACGAACCGAACAGGTCGAAAAAGTAAATCGAAGCTCCCCCGTACGGGTCCATTTGGAAATTGGCTTTATGGAAAAAGAAGTTCAAAAATACCCCAAAACCGATGACGGAATACATAAAGACGGCGGCTTTGCCTAAGGCGCGGAGATTCGTTTGCACCTGATCCGTCAAAATGAGATAAATACCAAACAACGAGGCAAGCATATGGCACAGCGCCTCGCCCGTATACAGCACGGACGCTTCCGTCCTGTAGTTGAACAGGTAAGAATGCTCCGGACTGACAAACAGCGCGATGAACATACCCACCCACAAAAAGGCAATCGCCGAAAAAGCGTAATCCTTGACCTTATCGCTCATAAAAGGGATAAGCATCGTTACGGTAAATATCATAGGACTGATATTTCCCAGCGTTTGAAAACCGCCCTCCAGCCAGCCGTGCCGATACATACCTATATTCCAAATAAAATAGAATACGGCGTCCACAACCACAAACACGGCGTTAAAAATTTTCGTGTTGATATGCTCTCTGTAAAAACAGATCAGGGTCAAGCTGACGAAGAATACCGACGCCAAAATCCCCAACACAAGCATCATATCCATAACCAAGCGAGACCCAGTCGAACGCGTCCATAAGCGCGCTATTTTGGGTCTTTCCTCCTCGTCTTCGTTGTAATATTTCTATATAACTGCCTCATCCTCGGCAAAAATACCTCAAAATCGCATCGCTTATGGATGCGAAGCAATTTCAAATAGGCAAACGCCGATTTAGACAAGGCAAAAGCCGCAGGGAATACCTGCCGTATTTCCAAGGATTTTAACGCAGTATAAACGTCGTTTGCCATTTGCAATCGCGTTCCACTGGGTCTCACTTGGTTAAAGATTACTCCTCTTGTTGAGAGTCGTCCTCTCCGTCCTCCACAGGGTCGACGTATTCCCAAACGATTTCAATGCCGGCGCTCTTGAAGTCAGCTGCCCAACCCGACGGCTTTTCCGTTTCCTTAATATAGGCGTAAATGACAAGCTCCGCATTCGTAAACGCGTTACTGCCTATCACCTTCAAACTTTCGGGCAATACAATTTCTTTCAGCTCGGGACAATCCTTAAACACGCCCGCGCCCATATACTCTAAGCCCTCGGGCATGGTAACGCTGCTAAGCGAGGTACAGCCCTCAAAGACGTTATTACCCATCGTTTTTAAGTCGGCAGGCAAAACAATTTCCTCCAAGCTTGCACAGTCCTTAAACACTTCGTTCCCCATGGTAACGACGGTAGAGGGCATTTCGATAGAGGTCAAATTCGTACAACCCGCAAACGCGTTGTTTTCAATAGTCAAGATACCGTCCAAAAGGTGAATGCGGGTAATCCCCGTACAGTTCTCAAACGCGCCCGCCTGAATGCCCAACACCTTTTTTTCGTTGTGGTACGCACCGATATATACTTCCCCCGTTAACCCCTCGAAACAGCCGGAGATAAAACAGTAATTACGCTCCGTCCCCTCGGGGTCTGCGGTATATTCGATGCCTTCCGTCGTTTCATATTCCCAAACGGCTTTGATGACCAAATCGCGGGTAACCTGACGATAAGACCCGCTCCATTGCAAGAAAAAGCACCCGTCCTTGGTAACGGTGGGCGGGTTTGCACTTTGCCCCTTGGTTACCTTTTGCACGGTGTCGCCTGACAGCAAGGTACCGCCGTTTAGGTCGAAGGTAACGGTATACACCTTCTTACCCGCAAAGAAAATCAAAACGAGCATAACGGCGATGGCAATAAATTCCACGCCTAAAATAATCAATAGTTTCATTCTTTGTTTGAGTTTCATAAAGTCCACTCCTTGATAAGGATTATTTGTATTGTATCATACTTTGCCCCATTTGACAATAAAAAACGTGCTTTTTCGTCAAATTTTCATTTTTTAAGGCCCGTCCATGGCGGACGAGCCTTGTTTTAATCCATTAACCGCGCTTGGCGATAACCTCGTTTTCAAATTGTTCTACGCTAGGCTTATAGTAGGCGTGTGCTTGTCCGTTCGAGCGAAGCAAGAACACTTGTATATGACAAGTACATGCCTGACTGCCATTATAATATTTTTTATTTATCACTTACCATATTTTTCTTAAATGCAATAATGGTCAATATTATGCTAGAAATCATAAACAGAATTATAGAAATCAAACCCAAGCCGGCAACATTATTAAAAGAATAAGTAATTCCTAATGCATTTTTTGAATTTGTAATTATTCTACCAATGTAAACTGATGGGTAAAATGGTAAAAATCTGCAAAAAGTTTCAAAACCACCCATTGTTTCAATCGGCATCCAACAACCACCAAGTATTCCAGCTAAACTTATAAATACAGAACAAAT
>JAZUQM010000174.1:0-8213 GCA_045605705.1 Candidatus Scatosoma sp. | reverse complement strand
CACAGAACGACATGGCTACGATCCGACTTCCCACCTTACTTTGCAATAGCTTAGAGGTGGATAAGGACGGCAAAATTACCGATTATACCATGCGCGTAGAGAATAGCAAGCTCACTACCGTGAAGGCGCTCCAAGCCATGGGCTATGAAACGGTTGCCGCAGGGGACAGCTACAACGATTTAGGCATGATTAAAGCAAGTAAAGCGGGATTTTTGTTTAAGAGCACGGACAAAATCAAAGCGGAAAACCCCGAAATCCCGGCTTTGGAAACTTACGAAGATTTGATAAAAGCGATTAAATCGCAGTTATAAACAAAAGGAGAGATTTTATGGAAAACAACGTACGCCCCGAAAGCATGGCGCGCATCACTACCAAGGCACTTGCGGACGCGTTCATCGCGGAGCAAGTAAAAGAAATTCAAGCGCAGGTGGGAGATAAAAAAGTACTCTTGGCTTTGTCCGGGGGCGTGGATTCTTCTGTCGTAGCAGCTTTACTCGTCAAAGCGATTGGCAAGCAGCTTGTCTGCGTGCACGTAAACCACGGGCTTTTAAGAAAAGGCGAGCCTGAGGAAGTCGTTAAAGTATTCCGCGATGAAATGGACGCAAACCTCGTATATGTAGACGCGGAAGAGCGTTTCTTGGGCAAGCTTGCAGGTGTGGAAGAACCCGAAAAGAAACGCAAAATCATCGGTGCGGAATTTATCCGTGTCTTTGAAGAAGAGGCAAGAAAGCTTGAGGGGATTGAATTCCTTGCGCAGGGTACAATTTACCCCGATATTATCGAAAGCGACGGGGTAAAAGCCCACCACAACGTAGGCGGACTTCCCGAAGATATGAAGTTTGAGCTTGTGGAACCCTTGAAATTCCTCTATAAGGATGAAGTGCGTATGGTAGGTAGCGCGTTGGGTCTTCCCGACGGCATGGTATACCGTCAACCCTTCCCCGGTCCCGGGCTTGGCGTGCGTTGCCTTGGCGCAATCACCAAAGAACGTTTAGAGGCAGTTCGCGAATCGGACGCAATTCTTCGTGAAGAGTTCGCAAACGCAGGCTTGGCAGGCAAGGTATGGCAGTATTTTACGGCGGTGCCCGAATTCCGTTCGGTCGGCGTTAAGAACGGCAAGCGTACGTATGCGTACCCTGTTATCATTCGCGCGGTCAACACCGTAGACGCCATGAATGCAACGATTGAGGAAATTCCTTACGAATTATTACACAAAATCACGGCGCGTATTACGACGGAGGTGGAAAACGTAAACCGCGTGCTTTACGATTTGACCCCGAAACCCTCGGGAACGATTGAATGGGAATAAGTAAGCATGAAACATACGATGCGATTGAACGCTCGGCCGTTTGGGATGATAAAAAACGGCAATAAAAGGATTGAACTTCGGCTCTACGACGAGAAAAGAAGATTAATTTCGGTTGGTGATGAAATAGAGTTTATCAACGTCGTAGATGATACGCAGCGTTTATATTGCAAAGTGCTTGCTATGCACGTGTTTTCTTCGTTTCAAGAGCTTTATGATAAATTACCACTTCTAAAATGCGGTTATACCCCAAGCGACGTCGATTCGGCGTCGTATACCGACATGGAAGAATACTATACCCCGCAGCAACAGAAAAATTATGGAGTTGTCGGGATTGAAATCAGTGTGATATAGCGATAAAAATACCAACCGCGGCTCAATCGAGCCGCGGTTGATTGCTTTATGATGGCTGTATTGACTATACCTTGCCCAAAAAGTAAAGGATTTGCAGAATTTTTATAAAAACACTTGACAAAAACAATACCTCGTGATATGATATATTGCGTAAGGAGAAATATACGGTGGATACTCAATTAAAAAGAGGCTTATTAGACGTATGCGTTTTAGCGGCGATAAAGGACGGGGATTCATACGGGTATAAAATTATCAAGGATATGAAACCTTGTATTGAGATGTCCGAATCTACGCTCTACACCATTTTGAAGCGTTTGGAATGTTCGGGTATGCTTACGGTATATACCCTTGAGCATGGGGGAAGACTGCGTAAGTACTACCATATCACCAAAGCTGGCATTGGGCGTATTGAGGATTTCAAAGATGAATGGCGCGAGGTGATGGCGATTTATCAATTTGTAAGCAAGGGAGATAGAAGAAAATGAGAAAACAAGAATTTCTTGACAAGCTTAAGCAGGGCTTATCGGGTATGCCGAAAGATGACGTAGAAGAACGGCTTGCTTTTTACAGCGAAATGATAGACGATTATATGGAAGAGGGAATGGCCGAGGAAGATGCGGTTGCGAAAATCGACTCGGTAGATGAAATTGTTACCGACGTTATTGCGGACACGCCCTTGACCAAACTCTTAAAAGAAAAAATCAAGGGACAAAGAGCGCCCAAGGCTTGGGAAATCGTACTTATCGTGCTCGGTTTTCCTATTTGGTTTTCCTTGCTTGTCGCTGTATTCGCAATCGTTGTTTCCCTATACGCGGCGTTATGGTCTATCGTTTTTTCCTTGTGGGCGGTATTTGGCGCATTCGTCGCTGCGGCGGTTGGCGGAACGCTTGGCGGTGTCTTGTTCGCATGTACAGGCAATCCCATTGCAGGTTTTGCAATTTTTGGGGGCGGAGTTGTCTGTGCAGGGCTTGCGATTTTTGCCTTCTACGGTTGTAAAGGCTTGACCAAAGGCGTGCTGTGGTTCACCAAGAACGCTGCGGTTGCAATTAAAAAATGCTTTATCGAAAAGGAGAAAATCTAATGAAAAATAAATTATGGTTGATAATCGCAAGCGTTTGCGTGGTTGTCGGGTGCAGTATTTTTGCGGTTACCATGACGGCATGCAGTTGGGATTTTAAGGCATTAAGCACTCAAAAGACTCTAACCAACACCTATGAACTTACCGAAGACTTTAATAATATTTCTATAGATACGGATACAGCGGATATTCGCTTTGTTTCTTCTGGCGACGGACAATGCAAGGTTGTTTGTCAGGAGTTTGAAAAGGAAAAACATTCCGTTGCCGTGGAAAACGGTACGCTTACCATTAAAGCCGTCAACGAGCGTAAATGGTACGACTATATCGGTATCAATATGGGCAAGGTCGAGCTGACGGTGTATTTACCCAAGACGGAGTATCAAAGCTTGGTTATCAAAGAAGACACAGGGGATATTACCTTAAACGGATTTGCCTTTGAAAATATCGATATGCAGCTTACGACGGGGGACGTAAATTTGACGGATATTACCTGCACGGGCGAGATAAAAATCGGCGTATCGACCGGGGACGTGAATTTACAGCGTATTACCTGCAAGAACTTCACCAGCGAAGGCGACACGGGGGAAATTTCCTTGGAAGACTTGAACGTGGAAGAAAGCATTTCCATCACGAGGAGTACAGGGGATACCGAGCTTGACGAAGTTACCTGCAAAACCTTAATCGCGGTAGCATCCACGGGCGAACTTTCCATGGAAAACGTGGTTGCAACGGAAAAAATCGAAATTGAAAGAAGTACGGGCGACGTGGAGTTCGAGCGTTGCGACGCGCCTCAAATCGTCATTGAAACGGACACGGGCGACGTGGAGGGCAGCTTGCTTACGGGCAAGGAATTTATCACGGAGACGGACACGGGTAAAGTGCGTGTTCCTCAAAACTCCGCAGGCGGAAGATGTGAAATTACTACCGACACGGGGGATATAGAAATCACAATCGTAGGGTAAAATGCATATAGTATAGTATGAGGTTTTCCTCAAATACACGAGAGGGATTTTGAAATACTATGTGCAATACTTGTAATTCGAACGTATATACCCGTTGTGGCTGTAACGGCTATAGCAACACCTATAATTTCCAACGTATTTGCCGTGATTGCTGCGGCAATATCCGCGTAAACAACGGTTGCGGTTGTCAAAACGGCACTAACCATAACGGCTGTGCGCAGTGGCTTTGGAACTTACTTTTTGGCAATACCTGTTATTGTAACCGCTGCGGTTATACCGCACAGCAAACGAACGGTTACGGCTGCGGTTATACCGCGCAACAGACGAATGGTTATAATTGCGGTTATACGACCCAAACCACCACCAGAAACGGTTGTGGCTGCGGTTGCAACGGTTAACGTATTCCAACAAAGATAAAAAAGCGGCGGTTTTTTCCGTCGCTTTCGATTATTTAGGGGAATAATCGGGCATACTTTTGCCATGGAAAAGTTGCGCGCGCTGTATACCTATTTAAGAAAAAAATACGACTTGCTGTCAGTAAAAAAATATACTACGCTAGCAGGCACGCTCGTATTTTTTCTCATTATGTCTATTGTGCCCTTGTCCTTTTGGCTTAGCCTGTTTATTGGTAAGCTCCCCATAAAAAGCGAGCAAATTTTATCCTTACCCGTTTTTGAATCGGTTAAGGACGTGCTTTCTTTCGTACAAACAGAGGCGGCAAGTGCAACAACGGGCGCTTCCGTGATCCTACTTTTTACTACGCTTTATTCGTCCACCAACCTTTTTTATCAAATGCGAAAAAGCGGGGAACTCATTTACGATTTCCACCCTAAACGCCAAGGCTTGCGTATACGTCTTGGCGCGCTTGTTTTACTCATCGTCGTCATGGCAACGGTGGTGGCGTTTTTACTTGTGTTTGCCTTGGGCAGCTTTGTCTTTTCCCGCCTACTCTCCAAGGCGTGGGAACGGCTTGCCGATTATGCCCTGCTTTTAGCGGTGGCGTTTTTGCTAGTACTTTTGCTAAACGTATACGTTTGTCCGTATAGAGCAAAAACACGTGCTTTTCTTCCGGGCACGCTCCTAACCGTCCTTGCTTGGACGCTTGCGGTCGCAGGGTTTTCCGTGTATCTAAAACTAGGTAACATTTCTCGCTTATATGGCGCTTTGAGTACGATTATCGTCTTTTTGCTTTGGTTGTACGTGCTTATGATTTGTTTTATTGTAGGGGTGATTCTCAACAGCGAAAAGGTTTCTCGTCAAAGAAGAAAAAAGCATAAAACGTTGTAAAACGGGCAAACTGTGTTTGCTATGAAAAGTTGTATTTTGGCAGGCATAGCGGCGCTTGCCTTTTTTTTGCCCAACACCTTGAAGGAAATCACAAAACCCCACCTCGGCGTATACGAATGCAAAGAGGCAAAGCTTGGCAACGACGATTATTTGCAGCGCTTTGAAAACGTTACGCTAGAACTCAAAGCAGACGGAGTCTTTATCCTCACCTTTAAGGAAAAAGGCGGGAAGGAACGTCAAGAAAAGGGGAAATATGTCTACGACGCAAAGCGGGGAGTTATCACGCTTGCAGGCGGCAATATAAAGCGGGAATTTCCCTTAAAGGAAGGGGTTTTGCAATTCCAGCTTTCTATAGGGGGAAAATGGCTTTCCGTTTTATTTGAACAAAAGTAAAAAACGCAAACAAATGTTCGCAAATTGCTTGCAATTTGGAAAAAAATGTGATATAATGTCGATAACCATGAAAGTTAAGCTCACCGTCGACCAAGAAAGGGCGAAAAATTTAATAGCCGAGTGGTACTTGAACACGGATGACCAAGTATTTATATTGTCTGGATATGCGGGCACGGGCAAGACCTTTTTAATCGATTATCTCGTCAAAGAGGTGCTGAAATTAAAGGTAGGCTCGGAGGCGGTGTTCGTATCGCCCACGGGAAAAGCGGCGGCAAACCTTGTTCGGTGCGGTACGCTCGCGGGGACGGTACATAGCCTTATCTATATTCGGGATGAGGATGACTTTGACGTGGACGAGCACGGGGAAATCGTGGAACGGGAAGAGCTGTCGTTTATCAAAAAGGATAAAATCGACGAAAAAATCCGTTTGATTATCGTAGACGAGGCGTCCATGATCAACGAAACGGTGCTTAGCGATTTATTGAGCTTTAAGGTGAAGTGTCTTTTTTGCGGGGACGGCGCACAGCTTCCGCCCGTAAACGGAACCTGTCCATTGTTGCAAACCCCACATTATACCATGCAAGAAATTGTACGTCAGGCAGCGGATAATCCTATTATTCAAGTGGCGACCATGGCAAGAAAGGGCGAGCCTATCCCTTACGGAAATTACGGAGATAGCGTTTGCGTGATTAGAAAAGAGGCGTTAAAGGGCGCTGAGCGCAAACGTCTATTTTTGAAAGCCGACCAAATTCTTTGCGGTAGGAATAGTACGAGAAACCGTCTCAATGCCGAAATGCGGGGGTATAAGGGTATCCCTAAAAGCGAGTTGTTGCCAACCGAGGGGGAAAAGGTGATTTGCACCTTGAACGACTGGGAAAAGGCGCTTGATAAGGGCAAAAAATTCCACTTAGTCAACGGCATAATCGGTACGGCAAAAGCCGTTTGTCCGCAAGAGGATGACCTTGCGACAATGGAGTTTCAAGCAGATTTTTTGGATTGCGGGGTGAAAGTACCGTTTGACAGCGGGATATTTACTAAGGGTAAGTATGCCCATTCCTACGGTCAACGGGCGGTAACGCTTGTAAACGGCACGGTGGTGCACGAGTATAATTACGAGGTACTAAGGAAGTTAAAAGCGGTTGCCGAGGAACTCATTTGCCGATTTGAATTTGCCTATGCGGTAACCTGTCATAAAGCGCAAGGCTCGGAGTTTGATTTCGTTGTCGTATTCGACGAAAGCTGGGTATTTGGGGAAGAGAGAAACCGTTGGCTGTATACCGCGATAACGCGGGCGAAAGAGAAACTGCTTATCATAAGATAAAACCGCTTGACGGATAGCGCTTAATTTGTTATAATAGGCAAAAAAATCGGCGGTGAAAACGTGGCGAAAGCTTTGGAAAAATATCAAGAAATAGAACGGTCCATTATCACGACTTACCGTAAGACGCTTTGGTCGCCTTTCGTGCTCGCGGTGAAAAAATACCGCTTAATTCAGCCGGGGGATAAAATTGCCGTTTGCATTTCGGGCGGGAAGGATAGTATGCTGCTTGCTAAGCTCATGCAAGAGCTGCACCGCCATAGCGAAACCCCGTTCGAGCTTATATTTCTTGTCATGGACCCCGGTTATAACGAAGAAAACCGTCGCCGCATTGAAGAAAACGCAAAGCTTTTAGGCGTACCCTTGACGGTGTTTGAAAGCGACGTATTCGCGGCAGCGGAAAACGCCAACGCTGAAGCGCCTTGCTATCTTTGTGCGCGTATGCGCAGAGGACATTTATACGCAAAGGCAAAGGAGCTTGGCTGCAATAAAATCGCCTTGGGGCATCACAAGAGCGACGTTATCGAAACGACGCTTATGGGCATGCTCTACGGCGGACAAATCCAAGGTATGCTGCCCCGTATCAAGAGCACGAATTTCGAGGGTATGGAGCTTATCCGTCCCATGTATTGTATTTTAGAAAGGGATATCCTGCGTTGGAAAGAGTATAACGGCTTAGAATTTGTCGCCTGCGCCTGCAAATTTACGAAAAATTTAACGGACGGGGAGGAGGATACTTTCTCTGCGCGTCGTAAGGTAAAGGAGCTGATTGCCCTTTTGAAAGAGGAAAATCCAAACGTGGAGAATAATATTTTTCAAAGCATCCACAACGTTCAGCTTGATACCCTTGCGGAGTATAAAAAAGAGGGGCAAAAACACTCTTTTTTAGACAAATTCGAGGCATAAAATAGGATTTTCAGCATACGATAGGGTATGCAAGAAAATAAACATTCCGTCATACTCGAACAAAAGAAAAATTTAACCGTAAGCGGGGTAGAGAGCGTGGCTTCCTTTTCCGAGGCGAAAATCGTCTTGATTTTAATCGGGGGCGAACGCATGAGCGTTATCGGTTCGGGGTTAAAAATCGTCGGTTTTTCTAAAACTAACGGCTCGTTTACGGCGGAGGGAACGGTAGTAGGGCTTTCCTACGGCGGGAAGAGCTTCGTTTCCAAAATTTTCAAATAAATGGATACGCGAGGACAGTTTTCCGTATTTCTCTTATGCATTTTGATAGGATTTTGCGGAGGGCTTATATACGAGGTTTTTGCGGTTTTTAGGCTGCTTTTCGGGTGTGAAAAGGGGAAGAGAAAAGCGCTTGGCGTCGTTTTGGACGGATTATTTGGACTAATCTTTGCCTTTTGGGGGATTTTTACCGCCTATCTCTTCCATTTTCCTCAGTTTCGCTGGTTTATGTGCCTTGGATGGGCGCTCGGTGGGATAATATATTTGAAAACTTTGCGCAGAATAGTTGCATTTTTAGAAAAAGTATGCTATAATGTAGCAGTAAAAGTAGCA
>JAZUQM010000173.1:0-3910 GCA_045605705.1 Candidatus Scatosoma sp. | reverse complement strand
CGAAACAAAAAAAAACAGCGATTTTACAAAGAAAAACCTCTGTTTTTATCTTTATTCTACCGTTACGGAAACGGATTCTATCTTAAGATTACCTTTGTTTCTTATTGTAAAGTACAAGCTGTCGTAATCTTGATCCACCGTCAACGTATAAGAATATACGTTACCCTCTACCGTTAATTTAGAAATCAATACAATACTAGACGTTCCATCAAACAACGGGATACGGGAGGAGTTATTCCAAGACCCTGCGCTAACGTTGCTGGTGTAAATGCTAAATGCCGTATTAGAGGTCTTTTCGCTAAATTCAAAGGATACGGTATAAGTCTTCCCTTTTTCGAATCCGTTTGCCTTAAAGGCTATATAAGCGTCTTTTTCGGATTCCACCACCAAAGCACCGTTCTCTAATTTAACGTTTCCGTTATTATTAGAAGAATAGACGTACATATCTCCCTTATATTTAACGGTATTACCCGATAAGTTTGTAAGCTTACCGCCGTCGAAGGTTTCCTTTAAGCCGCTGCCTACCTGCTTATCGCCAATGTGCACATCACCGTAGGCGCTGTATTCCATCAAATTGCCGGTGCCGCCGTAAATCTCTTGCAAGATAAATGCTTTGTGATTGGGATACAAGCCTCTATCCAAATACTTCGTCGCTTCGGTGAAAACACCGCTGTATATACCCGCGTAGCCATTCCATCCAAAGTCAATCACGTTCCCGAACATACGGAAATAATGACAAGCGTGCAAGTAATTCATTTGGTCGGAATTCATTGCTTCAAAGTAAGCTTTAATATGCTTTTCTTGCAGCTTCACGTAATTTTCATAGTCGTGATAGGTTACGTAATAATCCCCCGCTGCGACATACTGTTTTACAGCGTTCGCGTCGTTCCCGTCAGGTGTATAAAATACAGAGCCGCCGTTAAAATGAACACGATACTCATAGGGGCTGTTATGCGATACGGGGCTATACACCAAGTTTCTTTCTTTAGTGGATAAACCGAACTCGGTAAACCATACCCCCTTTTCCTCATCGCCGTAATCACACATTACTTTGTAGCAAGCATTGTTGGCTTGTACCCATAAATTCACGTCAAAGCTATCCTCGTAAGGGTCGGAAGTGTTTGCGTAACCCACCACCCCCAAATCATACGGATGCCATGCCACACCTTGGAAATAATTGTCAGGATCGTCGTCGTACGCCGTTACGTATTTAGAATTGTTGTGGTAGGGATACTGCCCGCTGACAATATTCGCGTAGATATACTTCAAGAAAAGCTCGATGGAATAAATACCTGCGTTAAACGTTCTCGTATTTTCTCCCTCCACCGTCGTGCTTACGTTGTAAATCGTACTTACGGGCGCAAAACCGGGCGTGAGTACTATCGCTTTTGGATTGGCCTTCTTAATCCCCTGATAAGCATAATAAATCATATCAGTGGTGATCATCGCCATATCCTTATAGGACAAATAGCGATACGTCTTATGTCTTATAAAGTCGACGTGATTGCTCTCGTTCCCCACTTCCCATATATCGATTTGCGGGAACGCCAAAGCCATTTGATACCATATCTCGTAAATCGCGTCTAAGAATTTTTGATAATCCGCTCCGTCTTGCGGTAAGGGTACGTAATGCTGATTACCGGAAGTGCTTGTAGAGGACGCCGTTATCGGCATATATAAGCCCATGCCGGTGATTTCTTTAATACCCGTCTGCTTGAGCAAATCCAAAGCCCGACTGTAGCCTGCAACGATGCTTTCGTCTAAAACGTATTCGTCAAGCGGTTTATCCCAAACCCAGTTTTTGACAATCTCGGTACCAAACCACATACGTGTGCTTTGCACGTTCATCGCCCTCATTAACTCCGCAACGCACTCTTGGTCAAAGTCTTGCACGTTGGAGCTTCTTATAGGCTCCCCAAGCCCGTTTAAGTAGCCCATGCCGTTGTGGTCGTAAATTTCCTCGGTTACGTCCGACAAACGCAAATTATCCACAATTAAAGCGGCTTTTTCGGGGATTTGGTTGGTTCTAAGCACCAAATACACGTACCCGTCTTTTGCTGCGGTAAAGGTAACGAGGTATTCGTTATCTCCCATCAAAAGGTTGGGCAAAACGTCGTTTACCTTCAGGACTGCCTTTTTATTATAAAATGCCAAGCAACAAGCCGTGTCCGCCAAATTTTCCGTATTTTCCAATACAAATACGCTTGCGCTGTTCCCCGTTGCCGTCCCGTTGCTGTACGAGGTGTTGCTTTCCCCGATGAAATCGCAGGTGAAATACGCTTGATACGTTCTTCCCTTTTCCACATTGAGTTTAAGCCCTATGTACCCGTGCGCGTTTGCCGCGGTTTCCGCCTTCAAAGCAATGCTATCCCCGTAAGAATCCGCCGAAAGGGTTGCATTTCGCGTCTTAACCTGGAATTTCCCCTCGAAAACACCGTCGCTGACCCCGCCGTATTCAAAATCGTCCGTGCGGTCCACTCTGCATTCGGTAATGCGTAAATTATCCAAATACAAGGTTACGTCTTCGCCGATGTGCTTGGTAACCTTTACGCAAACGTACGCATAGCCGTCGTCAACGTCCGCGCTGGAAAACAACAGTTCGTACTCGCCGTCTTGCTCGAACGCCGAGACTTTTTTAACTCTACCGAAATTTTCCCCGTTTGCACTATATAAATACGAGCGGTTTGTCTGTATGCCCATATTCGCATTTTGATAAACCTCGAAGTAAATATACTCCGAAGCAGATAAATCCGCCGTCGTTGCGCCAACCGCGTCCAAATCCAGCTTGACTTTATATACGGTGTTTGCTTTTGTGTTCAAATAGAAACCAACGTACGCGCCGTACGGCATTTCTCCTTGACAAGCAACCGACAATGCCTTACTGTCGTTGTGTTCGACAAGGGATAATACGTTTGCGTCGTTCGGTCTTTTCGCTGTAACCGCTCCGCCCGTATAATTTAACCCCTTTTCGTCAACGCTGCCCTTTTCAAACGTTTCGATAAGCGTTTCCCCTTCATCTGCCGTAAGGAAAATCGAATAATCCTTTGCGCTGACCGCCGTACCGCAGGTCGCCGTAACCCTTATCTTGACCGTTTGGTCCTTCCTCGGGTTTGAAAAAAACATTTTTTCGCCGACAAGCGAGCACGCTGCATCCCCTTGCATAACCGAATACGTAAAGGTTACTTTATTCCCGTCAACGTCGGCTTCCTGCCGTAAATTCATTACGTCGCCCGCCGTTACGCGCTCCGTCAAGGTTAAGCCTTGCAAGGCTTGCTCTGCAAGAAGCTGCTGCGCAGCCTGACTTTGCCCACTGCTGTCCGCCTCCGAAGAAGAATCGTCCTTCATAGAGGAGGAATCTTCCGTAGTAGAGGAATTATCTTCCGTAGTCGAAGAATTATCTTCATTAGGCAAGGAAGTATCCTCTTTCGAGGAGTCCCCCTCCTCGCTTGACTGTGCAAACGAAGAATCTACGGTTGGAACTGAGGAATCCTTAGCCGAATCGCGCGACCAAGGCCCCACGCATGCAGCGCTAAAACAAAGGAATACCAGTAATAATAAAACTGAAATTTTTTTTCTCATAACGCCCCTTTCAAAATCCAACGTTGGATTTTGCGAAAACTCCGCGAAGAAGTTTCTTCGCGGAATTTTTTATTTTACTTAAACAACCGTGTAATGTCCAACAAGGAACCCTACGCCCTTCGTAGAATAGTCCGTCGTTGCCGTTACGCCGTTGGCTTTGATAACGCCCGTGTTGGACACCGCCGTCGTGGTGGTCATCACGGGGCGGGACGCTTGCATCTGCGAGGCATTGGGTTGCCCCTCCACAGCCACGTAATGCGCGTTGACATAACCGAAGCCGTCGCCGAAGCGGATCTTAAACCAATCGCCCTCATGACCGACGATGGTGATG
>JAZUQM010000172.1:0-7441 GCA_045605705.1 Candidatus Scatosoma sp. | reverse complement strand
TCTGTTCAAACCGTGATGATGATAAAGCATACTGGTTATTCCGTCAAAGCGGAAGCCGTCCACATGGTACTCATCGAGGAAAAAACGGCAGTTGGAGAGCAGAAAATGCAAGACTTCGATTTTTCCGTAATCAAAACACAGCGAATCCCAGCCGGGGTGTTCGCCGCGGGGACCGGCATGGAAATAGGTGGTGCGGTCTCCATCGAGTCTGGCGATGCCTTCAGCTTCATTTTTAACTGCGTGAGAGTGCACTATATCAATGATCACGTGCAAGCCGAGTTTGTGAGCTTCATCGATTAGTTTTTTGAAATCATCCGGAGTGCCGAAACGGCTGGAAACTGCAAAAAAATTGGCGACATGATAACCGAAGCTGCCGTAATACGGGTGTTCCATAATCGCCATCAGTTGCACGGTGTTATATCCGCTTTCCTTAATTAGGGGCAGGGTAACGTCGGCAAACTCGCGATACGTGCTTACCTTACCCTCCTCTTGCGCCATGCCCACGTGCGCCTCGTAAATATAAAGCTTATCGTCGCCTTTGAAATTTTTATCCGTCCAAGCGAACGTTTTTCTATCGTCTACGACCTCGCAACAAAACGTCAGGGTTTGCTTGTCTTGTACAACACGTTTTGCATACAGCGGAATATGCTCGGTACGGGTCAGGTTTGCGTCTACAATCGTTTTTACCTTACACCCGTCCCAAAGCGCGTTATCGCCGTCCAGCTTTAATTCCCAAACCCCGTTTTCAAGCTTGGTCAAAGGATGATCAAGCCAATGCCAATCGTTAAACTCACCCGTCAAATACAACTGATGGGCGTTAGGCGCCCATTCACGGTACACCCAGCCCCCGTCTACGTGATGAAAACCGAAATAATGATGCGCGTTGGCAAAATCGTTTAAGGTCAGCTTGTCCTTTAGCAAACGCCATTTCGTATCATGATACAAATGCATACGAAGGTCGATATCACCCGAGAACGGTTTTAATTGCGGATTATAATCAAAAATACGGTACATATTGCACCCCCTTAGGCTTCAAATCTATTATAGCATTTCTATTTGGAAAAATCAATAGGTGCAGAGATTTTTCATGGCGATATTTGTCGAAAAAACAACCCTTACAGCCAAACTCGATCGACCTTATAAGACGGTTGCATATACACCGTCGGCAACGCAGATTTGTCCCCTATCTTCTTCACTGCCTTTAACCGTCGTAATTTTTACCGTGCTTTGACTGCTGATAGGGATATATTCTACCCAATCCACAGCGACGTCATGCCAATGCCCGTCGCCGCCGTATTTAGAAACGTAGGTTACGCGCGGCTCTCCGTAATAGCCGTATGCCGTAACGCTCAAAAGGGTTGCGTCGCCTTGTTTGTTAACGCTGTCGATTTTCAAAATGCATTGCGTATCGCAGCGGCTAGGACTTAACGCTTGTGCCAGAGCATTGACGTATTGCTCGTAGTTAAAATGCGTTTTTTCTCCTGCATTTATCGGCGTACTCTCTTCTACACTTTGCAAAATGGGAATAGCCAAAATGGGCGCAAAATCAAAAAATACGTCCTTATAAAAGCGCTCGTTTGCCTGTAAAAATGCCTTTTCCGCCAACACGACGTCGTGGGATTGAAAGCTGCGAGTAGGGGGATACAATTTACAGCCTTGTCGATGCGCACTTTTTAGCTGATGCAGCTTCCCCTGTTTCACGTAATAGAAATCATCCCCGTAGGTTGCATCGGAAAGCAATAGCTCCAGCGTGTTTTTTTGCGCCTGTACCGTGTACATTTCACGAAAATCCAACTCATCCGAACGGTTGGTCGCGTCAAATAATACTTCAAACTCCGTGTTTTCCAACTGCGTAAAATCCCCGCCGTTATGTAGCTCTTTTTGCTCTAATTTTTGAAGTTTCCGTTCCCCTCTACGAATGGCGCGTTCCAACTGCCGTTCACTTTTATCGTCCGAAAACTTTGGCGCGCGCGAAAAACACAAGCCGGGTAGAGCGTCGTTGCAATAATACAGCCAAGTATTATCGTAATAATTGGGATAAGGTCTATCAATGCTTGCATGCAGGGTTTCGGAATGGTGATGAGTAACAACGTTACCCTTTGAATCCCTCGAACGCGTTTCCCAATGAATCGTAAGACTGCCGTGGTAGCTTTTTTCTTCCAAACGGTGTATCAGCCGCCTATCGTATAAAAACGGTTTCCCGTATAATTCCCCCGACAAAGTTTCTAAAACGCTTTCATTCCCCGCAATTTCACCTGAAAAACCGTATGCCTTTAGGTGCCGTAAACGTTCCAAGGAAAAATATCCGTCGAACGCAATGGCGGGCATCGTTTTTTCTACCAAGCGCAAACTGACCTTTTCGGGTACGGCGCTATTGTATGCCTGCATTTGCGCAAGCGCTTGTTGGTATGCCGCAGACGCTAGCTGCTGTTGCTGATTCAAGCTTGCTTGTAACGCATTGATTTTCTTTTTAACATTTTTGCAAATAATGCAAATGAAAAGAATACTTGCAGCGATGCAAGCGACAATCAGCATGCTTTTAATTGCGTCCATTACGTCTAGCGAACCAAATACGATAGAAAGTATAATCCCCGCAAAAATAATCGCAAAAATGCCAAAATTCCGCACCCTTTTCTTTGCGCGA
Source organism: Candidatus Scatosoma sp. (assembly GCA_045605705.1). Lineage (GTDB taxonomy): Bacteria > Bacillota > Clostridia > Christensenellales > Borkfalkiaceae > Scatosoma. The sequence continues at coordinate 4,797 of JAZUQM010000172.1, read as the reverse complement.
ATCTTTGCCGACAGCATATCCGTAGCGTCGCAGTATTGATTATATTCCGCAACCGTTTTTGCGTTTTCAGCGCGGTCAATAACAACCCCGGCTGTAAATTCGGTTAACCGTTCTTGTACGTTTTGCTTATGTAATTGTTCCCCTACGTGAAGATAGTAAGAAAGAGGGGATTGAATGGATATAGCCATAGCATTCTCCTTTCTTTATATAGTATCATATTCAGCGGACTTTTGTCAATGCTTGTCGAAAAAATATTAGAAAGCCCGTCCCTAAGCCTCTATTTCCATAGCTCGCGCGCCCCGATAATTTGGGCGTTCTCCGCCCACGCCAACAAAAAAACGCCCCTCGGGGCGCTTTCGTTTTTTCATATTTTGTAATAGGCGGAGGGATTCACGCCTTTCGCGGACGCACCCCGCCCGGCAATTGACCATTGCCGACTTTGCCGGTAAAGAACCCCTCATCAAAACTGCGTAAAGCAAAGCGTCTTTTTCTCGCAAAACGGCTCCCACCCTCGAATCCCTCTCAATTCCCATAAACAAAAAAATATGGGAATAACCACTGTCATTCCCATATTTTTGGCGCAGGCGGAGGGAGGTTGGCTACGCCAAAGCGTCGCCACTCGATAAGTCGTCGTTAAGAAAGTTTAGCTCCTCTTTCCGTGGCTCGCGCGAACCCCCGATACTTCGGGCTTTCTTCTAGACCTCCGCCCGCGCCAATGAAAAAAGCACCCCTATGGGGTGCTCTCGTTGGCGCAGGCGGAGGGATTCGAACCCCCGGGAGGTTGCCCTCAGACAAGATTTCAAATCTAGCTCGTTATGACCGCTTCGATACACCTGCACTTTCCTATATTATACCCAAAATCCATGCTAAAGTCAACGCTTTTTTCAGCTTGACAGAAAAAAATAAATATAGTATACTATATCCATGGATATTTTAACCCAAGAACGCCTTTATAAAATTGCCACTGAGCTGAACGCGGACATGGTGGGCACGTGCGAACTACCCTCGCCCCCGATTGAATCCCTGCCCACTCTAAAATACGCCCTGTCCATCGGCGTAAAGCTTTCTAACGCCGTTTTGAAAACAATCGACGGCGCGCCCTCGTTCGTATACTTCCAACACTACCGCACGGCAAACACCAAGCTTGACGGGATTGCCTTTACGCTCGCGCGGGAAATTGAAAAAGCGGGGTTTTTGGCTATGCCCATTGCCGCAAGCCAAAGCCTTGGCAAAAACAATCCCTACCGCGGCGTCGTACCCCATAAGACGGTTGCCGTGCTTTCCGGCTTAGGCTTCGTTGGGAAAAGCGGTTTATTCCTTTCCAACGAATACGGCAGCAAGGTACGCCTTGCCACCGTCCTTACAGACATGCCCCTTACAAACACCCTTCCCGTTATCGAAAACGGCTGCGGAAGCTGTACGGCTTGCCAAACCGCCTGCCCTGCGGGCGCAATCTACGGAACACTTCCCACCAAGGACGGGGAACGTAATTTCGACGCGGAAAAATGCTCCCGTTATATGAAAGAACACTTCCAAGATATCGGCAGAGGAAGCGTTTGCGGTATTTGTATTAAGGTTTGCCCTAGAAATCAACTAAACTAAATGACGATAAAAATCAACTCCGCCCTTTTTTTCAAGGGCGGAGTTATCTTTTAGATAAATTCCTTTAAGCGCTGTTTTACACCAAGCTCTAAAGAGGAAGCATCAACAAACTGAGTATATTCCTCTTCCGATTGTGCCGAGGAAAGCTGTCGCCAAAAGGCAAGCTTTTGCGCGTTTGTTCCCTCCGTTTCCGTTAAAATCTCCTGCGCGCGGGCAAACCATCTTTCAAGGCGGGTCAACGCAGAATAGGTTACCTCTATGCGGTAAGTCTTAGCAGGGTCGAACGCAAATTCCACCGAAAGGTTATCCGACAAACGCGTTTTACAGGGCACTTCTTCTCCGTCTACAAATAATCTAGCCTCACCCTCGCGCACACTCTTGAAACATACCTTCATCGTGCGGTTTTGCGGGCAAACGCTTGCCTCGCCTTGCGTGGATATCGAAAGTGATTGCGTACATACTCCGTCCGTTTCGGCGTATTCTGTCTTAAACTCCGTATAAAGCACGGTATAGTTCCTCTCGTCTAAGCCGTCCTCGTACATGGTATAAGCGCCCGTACCTTCGTACGTCCAAACTTCCATTTTTTCAGGGTTTTTGACCGCGTTTTGATTATCCATACTAAGGGGCAAAATCGCACCCGCTTTGGCAAGAACGGGAATGGAATTTAACCCGCGAAGCAGCAAGCATTCCTTACCGCCCTCGCCAGCCTCGTACACGTCCCCCGTGAAGACGTCCGTCCACTTACCCTGCGGAATCCAAACACGGACGCGCGCGTAGCCGTCAGGATAGGCTTTTTGCGTTACGGGCGCAACCAACAACTCGCTGCCGAAGCGGTACTCTTCCTTAAAATTATACGCCGCTTTATCCTTCCATTCGTAATACAACGGCTCGATAAGCGCCGTACCCTCTACGCAGTTGAGATAGGACGCATTATACAGGTACGGAACAAGCTTATGCCTAAACCGCAAAAATTCCTCCGCAATTCCGCTAACCGCGCCGTATGCCCAAGGCTCTTTGGTCATGGTATCGTCGCAGGTGCAATGCAAACGGTTTATGGGGCTGAACACGCCGTATTGAAGATGCCGCAAGAACAGCTCGTTAGATTTTTCGCCGAAATTATGTCCGCCGATATCGTGGCTCCACCAAGTATAGCCGATATTCGTCGCCGTTGCCGTAAAATAAGGCAGGTAAGCAAGCGTTTTCCACGAAATCGTAGTATCCCCCGAAAAGCCGACGGGATATCTATGCGACCCCACGCCTGCATATCGGGATAAAATCAAGGGTACCGTATGCTTGGTGGCGTTATCGTAATAGTGATAATGGTTCAATGCCCAAAGGGGGTCGTAAGAAAAAGAAATAGGATTTTGCGCCTTTTCAAGATAAGAACGGGTGTCGTTCCACTCAATATCCGCCTGCTGCCAATCTATCCACCAAAAATCGACACCCATCTCCTCGTGCGGAGTATGCGCTAAGGCAAAATACGAATTGATAAATCTATCATACGAGAAATTAAACGGGATATGCTTTTTCTCAAACGGGTCCAACCCCATGGCGTTTGCCATATTCTCGTAACAGTCCTCCCAAAAGCGGAAGCCGTCCGAAGGGTGCAGGTTCAAAGTAACCTTCATCCCCCGCCCGTGCAAATCATCCAAGAAACGCTTGGGATTAGGGAAGAGATGTTTATTCCAAGTATACCCCGTCCAACCGAGGTTTATCTCACACTTGCCTACAAATTCGGGGATATTCTTCCCGCTTTCGCTGACCCCCATTTCCTCATCCACGTTTATGGAATAGTGCCAGTCCATATCCACAGTAGCAACACTGATAGGCACCTTCCTATCCTCGAAACGGTTAAGCACCCTAAGATACTCTTGTTCGGTATAGACGTGGTATCTGCTCCACCAGTTGCCAAGCGCAAATCTAGGCACTAGCGGCGTCCTGCCCGTAATCATATACAATGCGCGGACTGCAGTGCGGTAATCGTCGCCATAAACGAACACGTACTCGTCGCTGCCGGCGGCTTTTTCGGGTTTTACCTGTCCGTCTGCACCTAAAGTAAGCGAGGAAGAATCGTCTAAAACAGCAACGCCCGTTTTGGAGCAAACACCCTTGCCAAGTTGAATTTTATAGGGCTGTTCCCCCTCTTTCCAAGGGCAAAAATGCACGTCGCCATCACAACAGTCCAAGGTACGGTAGGTACCCAACAAATTGCCGTAATTATCCAAGGTTCTGCGTGTACCGTCGATTTCAACGCATACCTGCCCCCTCTCTTTATATAAAATGAGCCGACAAGCCGAGGTTTCAATAACGGCGTGCGCGTCATCCGCGTCAAGCTTGAATTCCTGCTTCGCCGTATTTCTATACCATACCGCCTGCGTTGCCTCGTCGCGGAATTTTCTCTCGCTGTTTTTCTCGATACGAAACAACCGCTCCGTAAGCACAGTTACGCGATAATCCCGCCAAAAAACGAAGTTTCCTTCGTCCGCCATCGGCGTTGTTTTTACGATAAGCTTTTCGTTTAACATACTATTCCTCCTGCCCGCCTATATACGTAAACCTTGGATAAGAAATCCCATCCTTTTCCACCCGTTCTTCCCACATGGCAAGCGGGCGTGCCCAAACAGCCCCCTCACCGTACAAAGCACGGTAGATAACCAACGTTTCACCTGTTTCCGAATGGGTTGCAATCCCTAAAGCCTCATACTCCATTCCTTTGAAATGACGGTATTTTCCTATCTTAAAATCTTCCATATCCTTAGTGTAGCACATTTGCAAAAAAAAAGCAATGCCCATGCGAAAAAAATCAAAAATCAGCATAAAAATAATGGCTTTTTCTATAAAAAAGTACTATAATAGTCCACGGTTGGAGGAATTAACTATGCACGTTGCCAAAAAACACTTTCATATCCCGCTCAACGGGGCAAAGCTTGTCGCCTTTCTTAAAAAGAACGTCGTGCTTTGCGTGGCAGTTTGTGCTGCGGTCCTCACTTCCTTTATCATACCCCCCGACAAGGAATACCTGTCCTATTTCGATTTTAAGACTCTTACCTGCCTTTTTTGTGTACTTGCGGTGGTATGCGCCTTTAAGAATATCCGCTTTTTTTCCGTGTTGGCGGAAAAAATCGTAGCCCTTTTCAAAAACACCCGCGCGTCCATTCTTGCGCTTACCTATATCACCTTTATCGGCTCTATGCT
>JAZUQM010000171.1:0-4273 GCA_045605705.1 Candidatus Scatosoma sp. | reverse complement strand
ACGGCAATTTCAGCGAAGTTGCGCTTGGTTACACGGCGGAAGCGGCAATCGACGAGGCGAAGCGTTGTATCGGTTGTAAAAACCGTCCTTGCGTGGCGGCTTGTCCCGTCAATATCCAAATTCCCGAATTTATTGCAAAAGTAGCGGAAGGGGATTTCGAGGGTGCGTATCAAATTATCGCGAAAGATTCCTCTTTGCCCGCTGTTTGCGGGCGAGTTTGTCCCCAAGAAACACAGTGCGAAGGCAAGTGCACCCGCGGTATCAAAGCGGGTTGCGAGGCGGTCGGCATCGGGCGATTAGAACGCTTTGTTGCCGATTGGCATAATGCAAATTGTACGGATAAACCCGTACCTGCCCCCTCCAACGGACATAAAGTCGCGGTTGTAGGGTCTGGACCTGCGGGGCTTACCTGCGCGGGGGATTTGGCAAAAATGGGCTACGAGGTTACGGTGTTTGAGGCGCTGCACGTGGCGGGCGGCGTGCTCGTGTACGGGATTCCCGAATTCCGTTTGCCTAAGGCGATCGTGCAAAAGGAAGTGGATAACCTCAAAGCACTTGGGGTAAAGGTGGAAACCAACATGGTTATCGGCCGCGTTATCACCATTGAGGAGCTCAAAAACGAATACGGCTTCGAGGCGGTGTTTATCGGTTCGGGCGCGGGCTTGCCTAAGTTTATGAATATCCCCGGCGAAAGCTTGAAAGGGGTGTACTCCGCGAACGAGTTTTTGACTCGCTCTAACCTCATGAAAGCATATAAAGAAGATAGCCATACCCCCATTCAGCGGGGCAAATGCGTAGCGGTCGTGGGCGGCGGCAACGTTGCGATGGACGCGGCGCGTACGGCAAAGCGTTTGGGTGCAGAGGTGCATATCATTTACCGTCGCGGCGAGGAGGAGCTTCCTGCCCGCCGTGAGGAAATCGAGCATGCGAAAGAAGAGGGGATTATCTTCGATTTGCTTACCAATCCCACCCGCATTTTGGCAACCGAGGTTACCGACCCTCGTTCGCCTTTCTACGGCTGGGTAGCGGGTATCGAATGCGTGCGTATGGAGCTTGGCGAACCCGACGAAAGCGGGCGCCGTTCTCCCAAGGTTGTTGAGGGGAGCGAGTTCGTGATTCCCGTGGATTGCGTTATCATGTCGCTTGGTACTTCGCCCAACCCCTTGTTGAAGGCGACGACGCCCGGGCTTACTACTCTTCGCCGCGGTGAAATTGCGGTGGATGAGGTGGGTAAAACCTCTATCGAGGGAGTGTATTGCGGCGGGGACGCGGCTACGGGTGCGGCAACCGTCATCAAAGCCATGGGTGCAGGGAAAGTGGCAGCTAAGGCAATCGACGAGTATATTCAAGGTAAGTAAGCCATATGGAAACAGCGGAAAAGACACAGGAAAACAAAGTGGGCTTTGCAAAAAAATTCGAGGCGTTCTTCGATAAGAATTACGTCTTGATTTTCGCGCCCCTTTTCGTTATGGTGCTGTACCTTTCCATGCTGTTTTCCAGCGGAGTTTATCCGTTTGGAAATAAGTACACGGCGGCAAGTTATGACCTTTCCGCGCAAATTTGTCCTTTCATCGAGCACCTGTTCGACGTCATGCAGGGGAAATCCAAGCTTACTTATTCCTACGCCATTGTCGGCGGGGCAGACGTAACGGGTACTTTTTTGTATTTCTTCATAAGTCCGTTCAGCTTCCTATTTTTGATTTTCGGGGACGGTAAGGTGGCGCATGCCAGCAGTATCGTCATGATGGCAAAGCTGATGGCGCTTGCTTTTACGGGGGCGTGGTTTGCTAAAAAGAACTTCAAGTCCATTCCCGATTATCTTTGTATTGCAATCGGGGTTGTATATACCTATTGCGGGTATACGTTCGTTGCCAGTACCTATATCAATTGGGTAGACTTTTTGATTTATCTGCCTTTTTGCGCTTGGGCTTTTAAGCGATATGTGGATACGGGTAAATTTTTTACTTTTTCCGTACTTGTTGCATGCTGTATCTACACCTGCTTTTCTATCGCGTGCTTCTCACTTTTCACGGTATTTCCCGCGCTGATCGTCTACGCGCTTTTGTGTGTGGAAAAAGAGCGCAGAAATAACTTCATCGCATACCTGTGCCTTGCATTTGTTGTGGCAATCCTTTTGGCTTTGCCTGTGTTGATTCCCGCCCTTTCGGCGTTTTTACGCAGCGCGAGAGGGGGCAGTATCTTTGAGAATCTTTGGTACGGGTTTGAATCGATTACAAGCGCGGGGCTGCCTGAGGATTTTGATTCGTCGCAGTTTTTAGAGGATTATACCCGCTCGTTATACCGCAAATGGTCTTATATCATTTGCGATAGTATCTTCGTGGTGTTGACTCTATTTTGGTTCGTGAAAAACGGGCTTAAAGACCCGTTTGCAAAATTCATGCTCGTCGCAGGCGTTATGACCTTATTGCCCCTTGTCGTGGACGAGGCGATGCTGCTTATGAACATGGGCTCGTACATGTCCTATGCGCTTCGGTTTGGGTTCTTGAACGCACTCTACTTCCTTGGCGGAGCGTGTCTTGCTTTGGACGGATGGTGCTACGAGAAAAACCGGACCTTCGACGGAGAACCTTTATTTAGGAAGAGCGAGGGGGGCAGTATCGAGCCTACGGATAAAAAATACAATCGCGGCGTATGGCTGGGTACCGGAATTTTAATAGGCGTTACGGTGCTTGCTGCGATTTTAATGCTCGCGTACGTGCCGGGGGACGGTTATAAAAAGGTGCTCGGTTGGTTTGTTAAGGATAAAGGGCTTTTGAACTCGTTAAACGGGTTTTCGGCGAGATTTGCCCATTCGCTTGGCGGGGCAGAAGGTTTGATTTTACCTTTCATCACTGTGGCAACGGTAGCGGTTATCGGTTTGTTTATCGTATCGATAAAAAAGGCGAGTCCGCAAGTGCTTGCGATTGCGCTCGCTATTGTGGTTGGGGCGCAGGTGATTTTCCTGAATACCCATTTGGTCGTCGGCAACCGTTCTACACAGCATATCAAGTTTGGCAACTATGCAAGCCTTTCAGCGGAGCTTAATGCACGCGACGATAGTTATTTCCGCGTAAAGGATTACGGCGTGGTAACGGCGGATGACGAGGACAGGGAAACTCGTTCGGATTCTTGGACGGCGTGTATTCCGTTTACGGGGAACAGTAACTCGTTTAGTGTATTTTCGTCCGTGATCGATGCGGATAACTTTGCTTGTTTTGAGCTGTTCGGGTATCTCGGCAACGGAAAAAATAGCTTTAAGAGCACCCATAACCTTGGGAAAACCTACCGTGCGGAGGCGTTCGGGGATTCGTTTATGGGATATAAGTATTTCTTCGTGCCCAAATCTCAACGCGAGGACGCCGAAGAAAAAAAATATTTGAAAAAGGTTATGGCGGACGACGGCGTAACGCATTTGCATTGCGGTACGGGCTCGGATACCTATTACGTGTACGAAAATACCATCGTTTTCCCGCTTGCGTATCGGGTAAATTACGGCGAATTTCGTTTCCCCGAGGAAAATATAAGCGGAAACCGTAGGGAGAATCAAGAAGGGTTTTACGCCTTTCTGCGTGGTAAGACCTTGCAAGAAATGGGCGGAATCGATAGGGTTACGGACGAGCTTGCGACAGAGCTTAGCGAGTATCTTTGGCGTAAATCGGCGGACGAGGTGAAAGTGGGCGCGGGGGAAATCCGCGTTAGGATTACGGCGGAAGCGGGAGAGAGCCTGTTTATGAATTTCGTAGCGTCCAAGGGGTATAAGGTTACCGTCAACGGTAAAAAAGCCGAGCTTGTGGACAACGATATGAAATTCCTTGCCGTAGATTTAGAAGAGGGGGAAAACGAGGTTGTATTCACCTATTCTTCGCCGTATATTACGTATATGGCAGTGGGTTGTATTGCGGGGCTAGCAGGGCTCTGCGCGGTGGTATTCGTGTTGAAAAAGACGAAGATAATGGACAGCGTTGCGCCCGTCGTTGCTTGGGCGGGAATCGGGCTTGCAGGGGCGGTCTGCGCGTTCTTTATGCTGTACCCTAGCTGCGTATTTATCGTGAAACTGTTTACTTTGCTTTTATAAAATAAAAAATAAAAAAGTTAAAAAAACAGGCGAAAAATGCTTGACTAATGAAAAGGATATGTGTATAATGATTTATGCTGTTGAGCGAGGGAAATCGTAAAACGGCGTAAGTACATTGAGGCGTAGCGCAGCTTGGTAGCGCGTTTGGTTAGGGACCAAAAGGTCGTGGGTTCAAGTCCCGTCGCCTCAACCAAAAAA
>JAZUQM010000170.1:0-11291 GCA_045605705.1 Candidatus Scatosoma sp. | reverse complement strand
TCATACTTATTATACTTTTATAATAAGTATTTGTCAACTGAATAACAAAAAAACACCTTATCTATTATGATAAAGTGTTTTTATAATCATTACACTAGTTTCAAACGGGATAACCCTTAGACGGCTTTTTTTATTTCTTTTCCACAAAGATAAGAGCAATCAATGCGCTGATTGCGCTGGCAAACATGAACAATACCCCAAAAATACCAATGAGAAGGGTAACGAACGGCTTACCCGCTTCCGCGTGCCAAACAAGGGTAATCCCCTCGTCCGTAACGAAGTGAAAACAAAAGTACGCCACAAGCAGGACGAAAAGCCCGATTGCTAAAGTGATAAGTGAAAATTTATACAATTTTTTTCTGTTCATGATTTATTCTTCCTTATTTATTTCCTTTCCAGCACTACCAGCGTCTCCACGTGTTTGGTTTGGGGGAACATGTCGTAGGGTTGTATCCGCTGGATTTCATAATACCCAGCGCCCTCTTCAAAATCGGGATTTTTGACAAGCTCGCCGTCCTTTTCCACTAAACGCCCCGTCAAAATACCCAAATCGCGCGCAAGCGTTGCGGGATTACAGCTAATCAAAGTCAGTTCGGGAATACCGCTTCCCAAAAGTGCTTTGCAAACACTTCGCGCTATACCTGCTCTTGGCGGATCTAAAATTAAGCGTACCTTTTCCCCTTTCTCTTTTTCTAAAACGGCGGAAAGGTGCTCCTCGACGTAGCCGCAAATATTCGTCATGTTTTCCAGCTTGTTTTTCTTTTTCAAAGAATCTGCGCAGCGCGACGCCTCTTCCTCTAATTCGATACCGTAAACGCGCTTGGCTTTCTTTGCGATCATAGCCGTCAGCAAACCGCCGCCCGAGTAGGCGTCGATCACCACTTCGTCCCCGTCCTTACACACCGTTTTCAAAGCGTCCTTATACAGCTTGGTGCGTACGTTTTCGTTGACTTGTAAAAAGGTTACGGGTCCTGCCTCGTAGCAAATGCCTTGCTCGACAGCGTCGAATACCCCCTTACCATGTATGAGTTGAAACTCTTTCCCAAAGATAACGTTGGTATCGCGGTCGTTGAAATTTAAGTACAGGCAAAATTCGAAAAAGTCCTTGGATAAGCGTTCGATAAGATAGGGAATATTCGGCAAAGTACGCTTTAGCGTAACCAGCGTGAATATGTATTTCCCGCCGATTTCCCGCGCGACGATATGGCGAAGTTCGCCCGTTTTATTTACCTCGTCGTACCCCTTGACTCCGCAAGCGGTCATGTAGTCCTTGATAACGGCAATCAAGCGTTCCGCCCATTCGGGATGAATGGCGCAAGCGGTTACGGGTACGATACGGTGGCTGTGCTCGGCATAAAAGCCGATCACACTTTCCCCATTTTTGTCCACACCGACGGGAAGCTGTAATTTATTTCGGTACCCAAAAGGCAAATCGCTCTTCACCGCCACGGGGACGGAAATAGAAATCCCCCCGAGTTTACGCAGGGCGTCTTGCACGAGCTTGCTTTTATAGACAAGCTGTGCGGGATAATCCATATGTTGTAAGGAGCACCCGCCGCACCGCAATGCCACGGGACATTTTTCCCGCACACGCTCTTCGGCAGGGGTAATCACTTCCTCCACCTTGCCGTAGCCGATATTGCCTTTAATTTTCAGCACCTTAAAGCGCACTCTTTCACCGGGTAAACAAGCAGGCACGAAAAAGGTGATCCCCTCGTGCCTGATAATCCCCTCTCCGTTCGTGCCCAAGCCTTCGGTTACGGCGCAAACGACGTCGTTTTTCTCCATCATATTTTTCCTCTCACTTTTTGGTAATCCGTGCCACCAAGGTATTTACGGCATACCGCCACTTGTACATCATATAATCGTAAAACACAAAGAACAACGTCCCGCCGATGAAAAGAATGGGCAGAATATACTCATCGACAATAGGAATGGTCGTGGTCATGCCGAACACAAACCGCCAAATTAAGTACATGGTACCGTCAAACCACAGCGCTTTTATTCCGCAAGCAAGCCAACGGTTGATTTTTATTTTTAACTGCAGCTCGTTTACAAGCGGGTGTAACCCGAAAAACAGGATAAACGGTAATAAATCGAAAAAGCCCGCCGCATTAAAAATTAAGGAAAGCACGCAGGTTGCGATATACGCAAGCGCATAGCCCAAATAGCTTTTTTTGGCAAGCGGCATCATGAGTGCGATACACCCGAACAAATACCCCGTAAAGAGTAACACCGCAGAATAGGTACCGACGGTGAGCATTATCGTTGCCAACGCGCAGGAAAGCGCCGACAACGCAATTTCATAAGCGGATATTTTCTTCATTTCAAACGCTTACCTGCAACCGCAGCAAAGGCTAAACAAGCAATCGATGCAAAGATAGGTATAACAGCAGGAAATACAATTCGAGCAAGCGTTCCCCCCCATTTGCTCGTCGTTCATAGGAGCGTTTGCATAGGGATTTTGGTTTTGCTGATTTTGATACGCTTGCTGCTGTTCGTACTCATTTTTAGCGTTCATTTTACCGTATGCCGAACGGTATTTTTGGTTTTCAGGATCCATTTGCATAGCGATTTCAAGTTGCTTTTTGCTGTCGTTCGTCCAATTCTTTTTATAGAACACGACCGCCTGCAAATAGTGCCACTCGGCATTGCGTTCGTTGAAATCATCCAAAAGCGCCTGCGCTTCGGCGATTTTATTCTCTTTCAAAAGGGCGGCAACCTCCTCAAAAGAGCTTTCACCGTCCGTGTTTTTGCTTTGTTCCTTGCGGGAAGCGGTAATTTCCATATACGCCACTTCGAGCTTGGTTAAAAGACGCGCCGCCTCGTTACCCGCCTCGCCGTCCTGCCATCTGTCCTCTTTGGCTTTTTCTTTCAGCTCTTCGTAGCGGGCTTTGATTTCTTCGTCCGTCGCGCTTTCCGTCAAGCCCAAAAGTTCATAGTATTCTCTCATATTTTATACTCCACTTACTTATTTTTGGTGTTTTTTCTTGCTTTTATCCGTACAACCGTTCATAACGCGCTTGGTCATCATCGGCAATCCGCGAAGAAGAATATTATCCGTCAAATCGCGGTTGAATCGAAACTCGATATTTGCCAAGCTCTCCCTGATATCAAAGAAAATGGCATGGAAGACGAAGTTGATTTCCTCAGCGTGCGCGCTTTCCAGCAGTTCCTTTCGGCTCCCCCCGCCGTAAGCAAGACGGAAGGGGTTGTACGCGCCCTTTTTCAAGTCCTTATCGTAATCGTCCAACGCGTCGATAAGATATATCCATTTCCCAAGCGAGTAGCACAGCTTTTTTGTATGCTCGGTGCTCTTTTCTCCCAACGCATACGCGGAAAACTCCGCAAGCATATTCGCCGTAGCGTCCGCCGCCCTATCTAGGCTGTCCGCGCCCGATTTCTCCACTGCTTCCTGTTTTTTGAGGTTTTCGCGAACGATTTTCTCAATTTCGGGGTATTTCTTTTTGGCCAAACGAAAGCCTTTCTTAAACCAAAGCCGTTTGCCTCTGCCCCTATCGCCGTCCGCGATATCGTCCGTGTACTTGTAGTACGCGAGCACGGTATTGAGCGCGCCGAGCCGTCTTGTCAGCTCGTCCACAGCCGCCATTTGGCGGGAACGGATACAATGGGTAAGACAATGGCTCTTTTCAATCGTTACGTCCTCGCCTAAGATATTATGAAGCAAGACGGAAAGAAAGGTAACGTCGTAAGAAAGTCCCATACGCGCGCAGTGCCCGCACACCTGCGCTATGCCCTTGCAAACGCCGCAATACATAGCGCGGTACAGATTGTCGTCTTTGATAAATAAATACGGCGTATCCGCACGAACGTACCCGAACATACCTTTCTCCTTATTTTTAGCGTATACTCTTTCATTATAACATACCTTTTTATAAAAATCAATCTCAAAATGCAATATTCACAAGAAATAGCTTAAAAAAACACCGTTTTGACAAAAAACACACCGCCGTTTTTGATAACGGCGGTGTGTTTTTATTCTTATCCTTATTCTTGATCGGGCACGGGAACGATTTCGCCGTCCGCAAAGCGCAGAATCAGCTGAGACATTTTCCCCAAATCGTTCTCCACTACCGACTTAAAGCGCAAGGGACGGTAGCGCAAACTCAAAAGGCTCTTGGGCGGTTTCATTGCCGTCAAAAGGTTTAATCTCTTAATCCCCTTAAAGCTGTCCTTTACGTCGTTGCCCGACAGCGCGTAGAGTACGTCCTGCGGGAATTTATAGGGGTTCGCCGTAGAGAGCACGACGCAAGGCGTGTTGTCCTTTTCGTTCTCTTTCAAGCAAGCCTCTTTATACTTTGCCTGCACCGCAAGCGCAACGCCCGTGTGCGTATCCATGGCATAGCCGTATTCCTCAAACACCTCGTACATCGCCTCGATGGTATCGTCCTCGGAAGCAAACCCGCCGAAAAATTCCTCGTCCAAAATCGCCTTTTCTTTTGCGGTAATCGAGTACTCTTTCTTTTCTGCAAGCGCTTGCATACGCTCTGCGGTAAGCTCGGCGTTTCTGCCGCTGATTTCAAAGAGCAATCTTTCCAAATTCGAGGACACCAAAATGTCCATAGACGGAGACATGGTGCGGTGGAAATTGCGTTTTACGTCGTAAACGCCGTCCTTGAAGAAGTCCGCAAGCACCTTATTTCTATTCGACGCGCAAACGAGCTTTCTTACGGGCAAGCCCATTTGTTTTGCATACCAACCCGCTAAAATATCGCCGAAATTTCCCGTGGGCACGACAAAGTCGATTTTGTCCCCCATTTCAATTTGACGGGAAGTGATTAAGTCCACGTACGAAGAGAAATAGTACGCGATTTGCGGCGCAAGTCTGCCGAAATTAATGGAGTTCGCGCTCGAAAGGCGCACGCCCTTTTTCGCCAACTCTTCGTTGAATTCTTTGGACGCAAACAAGCGTTTTACCGCGCGCTGACAATCGTCGAAATTGCCCTTCACCGCGGACACGTGTACGTTGTTACCGTCCTGTACGCACATTTGCAGACGCTGCATTTTTGCAACGCCCTCATCGGGGAAGAACACCGCCACCTTCGTACCGGGTACGTCGCGGAAGCCCTCTAAGGCGGCTTTACCGGTATCCCCACTCGTCGCCGCGAGGATTAAAATATCGTCGTTTACACCCGTTACTTCACAGCTCTTTTTCAAAAGGTAGGGAAGCACGGTAAGCGCCATGTCCTTGAACGCGCACGTGGGGCCGTGGAAAAGTTCCAACACGTACAAGCCTTCGCCACCGTCGATTTTTACGAGGGGAACGGGGTCGTCGCCCTCAAAGGAGGAGTACGCCTTTTCGCAAATTTCTTTCAAAAAGTCTGCGCCAAGCTCCTCGGCAAGGTATTTGCCGAGCACAAACGCCGCACGCTCGGGATAGCTCATATCCGCCATGCTTTGCAATTCTTCGGTTGTAACCTTGGGGAAGGTCTCGGGAACGTATAATCCCCCGTTTTTTGCCAAGCCTTGTACGATTGCCTGCGCGCCCGTTACTTTTTCGCCGCCTCGCGTACTGATAAAATACATAATCCGTTTACCTGCCTTCGTGGATTTTCATTTTTAACGCGCAAAATCGGCAGTCGTCGACCGCCAAATCTTACGTTGTTCATTTTTCCCCTATTTTAATCTACAGCGGGGAAAAGCTATTTCCCCGCCACGCAATAAGTACTTGTTTACGCCTCCAAATATTTGGTTACGAAATCGGGAAGTTCCTCTCTCGCGCCCGTAACCGAAACGGTTACCGTAATGTTGCTGTCCTTTGCCGCTTTATCAAGCATATAGAAGAATGCCGCAAGCTCCTGTACAGGCTTACCCGCAATACGGACTACGCCGTCGATGAATACGTATTCGTTGTCGTGATTGCCTGCGATAACCCCTTTTACAAATCCGCAAAGTGCCGCCTCTCCTGCGATATCGTAATCGCTGGTATCGATAAAGCGTACCTGACGGTCTAAATCATACATACCGCGCTTGCTATCGGTGATAAAGATCATGTGGCCCTTTGCCACTTCGACGGTAGCGTTTGCCGCGTCGATCATCATCTTCGTCTTACCCGTGCCTTTCGCGCCGTAAATTACTTTAATCATAATAAAATCCTCCCAGATTTTGTCGTACTTCACCAAGCGGAAAACAGCTTCCCCTTGGTTTTCTATAGTTTAGCATATTTTTCTCATAATTTCAAGACTTTTTCGAAAATTTTTCCGCTTTTTCATAAACTAATTTCACCGAGGCTTGGCGTTTTTGTAAAAACTTCACCAAATACCCGTAAAAATCCTCGGCTAAGGGCGAGGGCAACGGAGTTTCATGCAGACTAATTTTGATTTTACGCTTACAAGCAGGCTCTAGGACAGGCAAAAGCACAACCTCACCCGATACCTTTCCCCAAGAATACTCTGGCCAAAACCCGACGCCCGCATTGGCGCCGATGATGTTTTTTACCGCCATAATCGAGTCCGATTCAAACGCCGTATGCGGCTTGAACCCCGCCGCCGCGCAAAACCCGTCGCACACGGCACGGAACTGCCGCGAACCCGCAAGATGCACGAAGCCCTCGTCCTTCACTTCCCGCAAGGCAATGCCCGATTTTTTAGCGTACTTAGAATTTTTAGGCACGGCAAGGAAAATTTTCTCCTCTAAAACCGTACTTTTCACGGACGCGGAAAAACCCTTTTCCACAATCGCCGTGGAAATATCGCAGTCAGTCTCCGTTTCGTTTTGAATGACTTGAAAAATGACCTCGGGGTGCTTTTTCTTGTACGCGATAACCGCCTCGGTTACCGCCGTAGACGCCGCCAAAACG
This sequence comes from Candidatus Scatosoma sp., assembly GCA_045605705.1. GTDB lineage: Bacteria > Bacillota > Clostridia > Christensenellales > Borkfalkiaceae > Scatosoma. The sequence goes on along the minus strand of JAZUQM010000170.1, from coordinate 4,471 downwards.
TTGATTTTAACCGTGTTTCTTTGCTCCTTTTTCAACGCCTCCAAATCCGTGGCAATCCCGTCAAGCTGGGCAAATACCCCCTCTAATTTCCCTTGCAGATATTCCCCGAAAACGGTCAAATAAATATTTCTTCCCTTTTTATAGAATAAAGGAACACCTAGTTCTTCTTCAAGCTGTTTTATCGCCTTGGTAAGCGCAGGCTGCGCAATATGAATCTCCTCCGCCGCCCGCGTTACGTGTCCGTGCTTTGCCACTGCGTAAAAATATCTAAGCTTCGCAAGTTCCATAAATTAATAACCGTCCGTTATTGATTTTATAATAATTATATATTTTACATTATCCGTTGTCAAGTGTATAATAACAGTAATCTAAAAAACAGGAGTTTTTCTTATGGTTACGGTTTTAGAAAGCATAATGCTCGTTTGTTTCGGTTTGTCTTGGCCTATTTCGGTATATAAGAGCCTTACCTCCAAATCCACGAAGGGCAAAAGCGTCGTATTTAGTATTGCCATTATGGTGGGCTATCTCGCGGGAATAGCGGGTAAAATTATCGGCGGGAATTTGAACTACGTTTTGGTACTCTACCTTATCAATCTCGCCTTTGTAAGCGTGGATTTTGCGCTGTATTTCGTCAATAAGCACCGCGAACAAAAAACGCATATTGCTTAAATGCGCCTTAGTGATTCTATAAATAAAAAAGAGAGAACAAAACGGTTTATACCAAGGTTCTCTCTTTTTGTTTTGATTTCACACTGTTGATTTCCGTTAAAATACCGCAAATCCCCTACTCTTATCAACTCAGGATTCCATTTTGGAAATTTCTTCAAGATTGCTAAGATATTCAAGAAATAAAGACTGCAATTTGGGGGAAAGCTTTTTATAGCAAGACAGAATTTGTTTTTCGTCCTGTGAAATAGGCTCGTTAGTGTTGATAATACTGATATTTCCAAAATCATCTGCCCGACCGACAAGATAATCGATAGAACAATTAAAAAAGTCCGCCAACTTCACAAGCGTTTCTAACGGGGGCGTAGCAAGCTTATTTTCATAAGCCCAAATATTTTTATCCGTAGAATAAATCTTTTGCGCCAACTCCCGTTGCGTGAGATTATGTTCAACCCTTAATTCTTTAATACGCAACATATCCATTCTCCTTATCATTTTTGATTATCTAATAATATTAGAAAAAATACTTGACAATCTAATATTTTTTGATTATAATATGGGTAAATTCTAATATAATTAGATAAAGGAGCTTTTATGAAAAAAATTTCTCACGCTATTGCAGGGCTGTTGTCCTGCGCTATGTTTTTCACTTTTACGGCTTGCAACGCCTTGGGTGTTAACAATGTAGAGCAAGGTCCGCAAGGTGTCGCCGGCACAAACGGGCAAGACGGCAAGGACGGTAAAGACGGAGCCGACGGACTTACCCCGTACATCGGCGACAACGGAAATTGGTGGATTGGCACAACGGACACAGGTATAAAAGCCATGGGCAAGGACGGTGTCGACGGTACAAATGGCACAAACGGTAAAGACGGCGTTGACGGAAAGGACGGTAAAGATGGTGCCGACGGGAAAAACGGTACGGACGGCGCAAATGGTATGAACGGTACGGATGGTGTGGGGATTGCAAAGGCGGAAATCATCGACGGCTGTTTATGGATAACTTACACGGACGATTTAGAAAATCCCGTCAACATAGGTAAACTTGTAGAAGAAAAAGAAGAAATATATACCGACGGTTTAGACTTTTATCCCTTGCCTGACGGAACTTACGGCGTATCAGCAGGTAAAACAAAGTACTTACCGAAATCATTATTCCTTCTACATACAACGAAAAGCCCGTCAGCACGATTTTAGCGCACGGCTTTGAAGACTGTGATAATCTACAAACGGTAACCATTCCCACAAGCGTTTCCACCATTCAAGAATATGCGTTTAGCGAATGTTCTTCCTTAACAAAGGCTGTTTTACCGACAGAAATGACAGAGTTAGGTGCATATGCGTTTAATAAGTGTACTTCCTTGCAAGAAATAACCATACCCACAAGCGTAAATATAATAGGCTGCTATGCTTTTAGTGAGTGTACGTCTTTGACAGAAATTACTATTCCTGCAAGCGTAAATACGATAGGCGCATACGCATTCTACCAAAGCGGCTTAACAAGCGCTATATTAGCAGAATCAAATAGTTGGAAAAAACTTACATACACATATACTCGGATAAAAAATACAACAACTGAAGAATATACCTATACTTATGATTTATCCGATGCAGAAAAAGCAGCAGCAGCTCTAAAAGGCGGCGTTAAGCTTTGCACGTCTGCCGTCTACGGCTTAGAAGAAGATGACAGTGGGCAATTTATTTGGACATATCATTACACCACTTTTACTTGGTATGCACAAGACTGGACGCGCGCTTCCTAACCGTCAAAACACTAGGAATATAGAGCGTACATACAGTTAAAGCCCCCTTTTACACGCAAAAGAGAGAACAAAACGGTTTATACCAAGGTTCTCTCTTTTTTTGCGTATATGATACATGTTTTTTGATTATTGCAATCGGGTTTTTGAATTAAACTTGACTTATCTCTAAAAAAGTTGATAATTTTTTAAGAATTTGACAAAAGCGGCGTTTAGAAAGTTGCTTTATTTTTGAAAAAATAGTAGAATGGAAGCGTAAGTAAAATTTTGGAGAGAATACGAATGAAAAATAGAGTAGCCAAGAGAATGTCGGCGATTTCCCCTTCGCTTACCCTTGCCATTTCCGCAAAGGCGAAAGCCATGAAGGCGGCAGGCGAAAGCGTGGTATCCTTTAGCGTGGGCGAACCCGACTTCAACACCCCCGACCATATCATTGAAGCTGCGAAAACGGCACTTGACAACGGGCACACCAAATACACCCCCTCGTCGGGGCTTTTGCCTTTGAGAAAAGCCATTTGCGAAAAATTCAAAAAGGACAACGGCTTGGATTACGAGCCCTCGCAAATTATCGTTTCCAACGGTGCAAAGCACTCCATTTTCAACGCATGCTACGCGATTTTGGACGAGGGCGACGAGGTTATCATTCCCGAACCCTACTGGCTGACCTATCCCGAAGTAGTCAAGGTTTGCGGCGGGAAGCCTAAGTACTTGACCTGCAAAAAGGAAAACAAGTACAAATTCTCCGCGGAGGATTTGAAAAAAGCGATTACGCGCAAGACGAAGATGTTGATTTTCAACTCCCCCTCTAACCCTACGGGCGCGGTATACAGCGAAGAAGAAGTACGCGCGATTGCCAAGGTCTGCGAGGAAAAGGGTATCTTCGTACTCGCGGATGAAATTTACGAGAAACTTTGCTATAACGGCGTAAAGCCTTTCTCGATTGCAAAGGTCAGCGAGAAAATGAAGGATTTGACGATTACCGTCAACGGCGTTTCCAAAACCTACGCCATGACGGGCTGGAGAATCGGGTATCTCGCAGCCCCCAAGGACGTTGCAAAAGCGATTGACTCCTTCCAAAGCCACGCAACCTCGAACGCAAGCTCCATTTCGCAGTGGGCAACCATTGAGGCGCTGAACGCTCCCGAAGAAGAGATTGCCGAAATGGTTGAGGTATTCGATAAGAGAAGAGCCAAGCTTTTAGACCTTATCGCGGGCATTGACGGCGTGAAAGCGGTTGAACCCGACGGCGCGTTCTACGTCATGCTCGTTGTGGATAGCTTGTACGGCAAGAGCTATCAGGGCAAAAAGATTACGAACTCCATTGAGTTTGCCGATGCCCTTTTGGACGGCGAAAAGGTAGCCACCGTACCCGGCGTATCCTTTGGCGCGGACGATTGTTTACGGCTTTCCTATTCGCTCAGCGAAGAGGATATCGAAATCGGGCTTAGCCGTATTAAGAAATTCGTTTCCGAACTTGAATAATAGAAGAAAGCAAAAAACTCCCTTTCCATTTTGGAAAGGGAGTTTTTTTATTCGCTTTGCGAAGAGAGCAGCGCCTCTCTATCGGCAATGGCAAGCGCCTCGACCATGCTGTCGATATCGCCCGTCATAAACGCCTCTAAATTGTATTGACTAAGCCCGATTCTATGGTCGGTTACGCGGCTCTGCGGGAAGTTGTAGGTACGAATACGCTCGCTCCTGTCCCCCGAGCCAACCATGCTCCTGCGGTTTTCCTCGCGGGCTTTGGCATTTTGACCGTTATAGAAATCGTAGATACGGGAACGCAATACCTTGAACGCGCGCTCTTTATTTTTGAGCTGAGAACGCTCGTCCTGACAAGTTACCACGATACCTGTGGGGAAGTGCGTGATACGCACCGCCGAGGCAACCTTATTGACGTTTTGCCCGCCTGCGCCGCCCGAATGGAAAATGTCAATACGGATATCCTTATCGTTTATCTCTACCTCGACCTCTTCCGCTTCGGGGAGTACGGCTACGGTCGCCGCCGAGGTGTGTATTCTGCCCTGCGTCTCGGTAGCAGGTAC
>JAZUQM010000169.1:0-3267 GCA_045605705.1 Candidatus Scatosoma sp. | reverse complement strand
GGTGAAATAGAGCCTGCACCGAAGGATAAGCGCGGTCAACCTGTTAAAAATAAGGACGTTGGGGAGAGTATATTACAGGAGATTGAAGAAATTCACCTGTATTTTATTAGCAATGGGGAGCAAAGGGAAATCCAACGGGTTGAACCGACCTACGATTATAAGGCAAGATACGAAGAGATAAAAAAGAATCCGTTCCTTTTTACCGTGCGAGACCCGGGCATGGAAGAGCCTGTATCTCAAGGGGTTCGAAGGATATACAGAGGGCAGTTGGAAACGCTTAACGGCGTGTCCGTATTGTTACCCTTAGATTGCACGGATACAGGGCAAAAAATTATTATGCCGGTGGAATTTATCCACCAAAATGAATTGGAGGAGGGGGACGTTGTTTCCTGCTATGCAGAGCAACGCGCTCAGTACTTGGTTGCCAGCGCCGTTTTGACGGTTAACGAACGCGTTAGCGGTACTTACCGTCGCAGAAAATTTGAAGAAAGTGCGGTATGCTTTCCAAGCGAGAGATTGCATTTTTACGACGGGGATCGATTTTCTTCCGTTACGCATAAATATTTGGATTGGCTAATTCCCTTCGGTAAAGGTCAGCGTGGGCTTCTTATAGCGCCTCCAAAGGCGGGGAAAAGCTCGCTGTTTTTGGAGGCGGTAAATGCGGCTAAGGTGATTAACGACGGGCTACAGGTCTTTATCCTGCTCGTTGATCAATCGCCTGAAAACGTTACCTTATTTAGAAAACAAGCGCCTACCGAGCATATGGTATATACAACCTATGAAGACGAGCCCGAACGGCAGGTATTCGTTGCGGAGTTCATCTTAAAACGTGCGAAACGATATGCCGAGTGCGGTAACGACGTTTTGCTTTTAGTCGACTCGTTTAACGCCTTGGCAAGCGCCTTCAATGACACAGGGGCGTCTTTGGGTGGCAAAAAACTCGACGGCGGCTTGGAAAGTAAGACGGTGCAGTATCTTAAACGTTACTTGGGGGCGGCGCGTTGCTTGGAAAAGGGCGGTTCGGTTACCATACTCGGCGCGCTTTCATGCGCAACGGGAAATCCTGCGGACGACGTACTATTAACGCAGCTTTCGGGTATAAGCGGTTTGGAAATCGTACTCAGCGGTGAGCTTGCAAAGCGCCGAATATACCCTACTATTGATTTTTCGCGCACGCAAAGCAAAAACAACGATACGCTTTCCAATGAAAGGGAAGAAATGCTGGGAAGCAAGCTGCGAGAGCGCTATATACCTGCCTTTGGCGAGGAAGGATTGTTAGATCTTTTGAATAAAGCTGACTCCTTTGAAAAATTGGAAAGAAGCATAGACGAACAATTAAAATAAAAAATGTATTTCAAACAAGGCGTTTTCAAAAAACGCCTTGTTTTTTTCTAAAAATATAAAAGTATATTATTTTTCAATACCAAAAAGAGCGGAATTTGCTTGACTTTCTTTAATTTCAAGGGTTTTTCGGTTTAGTGAAAAGAGTTACTTATAAGTTTTTCCTATACCATATATTGTGCTCAGGTACTTGACATCTATACAAGATATGGTATACAATAGTAAGGCACGAAATAAATAGCAACCACAATATATTGTATTATATGGGTGGGTTAATCACAAGATATTGTTGAAACAAAAGAAGAAGCGGGGTGTATGATATGAAAGAAATGAAAATCATCAAAAGAAGCGGCGAAGAAGTTGTATTTGACAAAGAAAAAATCGCGGCTGCGCTTAGAAAGGCAAATAAGGAAGTTGCGGAAAGAGACCGCATCTCCGAAGGTGCTTTACAGGCTATCGTGGACACGGTAGAAGAGCAGTGCGCCCTTCTCGGCAGAGCCCCTCACGTAGAAGAAATTCAAGATATGGTAGAAAATCGCTTGATGGCGACGCTTTGCTATGCTTTGGCGCGTAAATATATTACGTATCGTTATAATCGTGCGCTCGTGCGTAAGGTGAACACGACTGATGCGCAAATTTTGACCCTTATCGAGTGCAATAACGAAGAGGTCAAGCAGGAAAACTCCAACAAAAACCCCACCGTTAACAGCGTACAACGCGACTATATGGCAGGGGAGGTTTCCAAAGACCTTACGAGAAGAATTTTATTGCCCGACGATATCGTTGCGGCGCATGATCAGGGTTTAATTCATTTCCACGACGCAGACTATTTTGCGCAACATATGCATAACTGCGACCTTGTTAATTTGGAAGATATGCTCCAAAACGGGACGGTTATTTCAGGTACTTTGATTGAAAAACCGCACAGCTTTTCTACGGCTTGCAATATCGCGACGCAGATTATTGCGCAGGTTGCCTCTAATCAATACGGAGGCCAAAGTATTTCCCTTACCCATTTGGCGCCTTTTGTTGAAATCAGCCGCCAAAAAATCCGCAGAGAGGTTGCGGAAGAGCTCGTCGGGGTTAAAGTTACGGAGGAGCAAATTGCCGCAATTGCGGAAAAACGTCTTCGCGACGAGATTAAGAGAGGTATTCAAACGATTCAGTATCAGGTCGTAACGCTTTTGACCACCAACGGTCAAGCGCCGTTCGTAACGGTATTTATGTACTTAAACGAAGCGCGTAACGAGCAGGAAAAGGCGGACCTTGCGCTGATTATCGAAGAAACGCTTTCTCAGCGTATCAAAGGCGTTAAGAACGAAGCGGGCGTATGGATTACCCCCGCATTCCCTAAGCTTATTTACGTGCTCGAACCCGATAATATTGAGGAAGGGCAAAAGTACTGGTACTTAACGGAGCTTGCCGCAAGATGTACGGCAAAGCGCATGGTGCCCGACTATATTTCCGAAAAGAAAATGCTCGAATTTAAGGTAGATAAAAACGGGGAAGGGCATTGTTATACCTGTATGGGCTGCCGCAGCTTTTTGACCCCATACGTGGACGAAAACGGCAAGCCTAAATACTATGGTAGATTTAATCAGGGCGTCGTTACTATCAACCTTGTGGACGTTGCGCTTTCTTCGGGCAAAAACGAGGCAAAATTCTGGGAAATCTTCGACGAGCGCTTGGAGCTTTGCTACCGCGCTTTGATGGAGCGTCATAAGCGTTTGAAAGGTACGCTTTCGGATGCAGCGCCTATTCTTTGGCAGTACGGCGCGCTTGCCCGTCTTGAAAAGGGTGAGCCTATCGATAAACTGCTCTTTGGGGGATATTCTACCATTTCCTTAGGGTATGCAGGCTTGTACGAATGCGTAAAATACATGACGGATAAATCGCATACGGACAATGATGCAAAACCTTTCGCGC
>JAZUQM010000168.1:0-4815 GCA_045605705.1 Candidatus Scatosoma sp. | reverse complement strand
GATTTTACCCTTCACGCGAACGTCGTTATAACTCTTTTTGAGGAAATTTTCACGCTCGCTTTCAGCGCAAATCACCGCTTTCAAGCCTTTTTTCTCTTTGAAAAATCCGCTGATATTACGGGAAGAAAGTCGGGTAACCTTTTCCCCGTCATATCCAATCGATTGCATGTCCAAGCCCAACTCTTTTGCTACAAATTCTACGATTTGGTTGGTGTTGCGGTAGTTTTGGTTCAGCTCGTAAATTTCAAAATCGGGGAACGCCTCTTGCCAACACTGCACCCCGCGCCAAGGGGTTACGTTTTGCGCGACGTCGCCAAAAATATTGAAGGACGCTTTTTTGTTGATTTTTCGTATCAAATCAAATTCACAAGTTGAAATATCCTGCCCCTCGTCTACGAACACGTAGGAATATGCAGGCGAAAGCCTATCGCTTATCCCTGCGCATATTCTACACAACGCATACGCGTCCGAACGGTACATTTTTTTAGAGGTCATACCGTAAGAAAGCTTATACTTTTTCACCGTTTCACGGTAGAAATAGCGGATAATATCCACAAATCCGTCGCCCGCGCCGATTTCGGTGAAATTCTTTTCTCCGCGAAGATAGGTGAAAAATTCGGCAAACGCCACGCTCCTATCCCCGATTTCACTTACCTTATTCGCCGTTTTGGAGATTTCTTCTAAAATTTCCTTTCGGCGTGCGATTCTATCCGCGTAAAGATAGGTTTCCACACCGCCTATCCGTTGCTTAAAGCGCATCAAATCGGCGATTTCTTTTTCAATGCCGTCCCGCAATTCTTCCAAAGAATTTTGCGCCTCTTGCACGATTCTGTCCGTGTTGCGCACAGCAAAATGCGCGCTCTTGTAAAAGGACAACAGCTGACGGTAGAAATATTCGGGCGAACGGGCGTTTTCACTCCTCAGCGTACCACCGAAAAAGTCCTCGATATCAAGCAAGCAGTTCATAAGCTCACGGAAAGGTTTGGTGTAATATAAGCCCCCCTCTTTTCTTTCCTTTATCTCGCCGAGCACCGCCCTGCGCACACGCATGGACGCGTTTTTAATCCCCTCGTAAGCGGTGAGCTGTTTTCGCGTTTCAATTAAAATATCCTCGATAAAATCTTTACATTCCTCGCCTGTAAATAAACCGTATAAGCTGTCGAACACCTTATTCTGTTTTTTCTTGACGTCCTCGACAAATTTCGGGGAATATAAATAGGCAAGATACTCTTTATTTTCCTCTTGGGTCGGATCGATTTTATCCGCGATATCCACTTTCTCGTTTTTGAGTACCTGCAAGAAATATTCGTAAGCAGTGCTTGTTTTTACCCGTTCAAGTTCAAGGATTTGCGCCAACTCGTCAATAAACGCGTTAAAGGAATTGCTAGGGGTAATGATAAGCACGTCGCGAGGCTTGATGTCCTCGTTATTGTACATCAAATAGCTCAAACGGTGGAGCATGACCATCGTCTTCCCGCTCCCTGCACAGCCTTGGAGCACGAAATTCCCTTTTTCAGGGCGGGTGATGATTTCATACTGCTTTTCCGCTATCGTTTCGATTATGTCCTTTACGGACGATTCCTCCTTTCGCGATTTGATAATCTCGCGAAGATAGGGATCGAGGACGTTTTCCTCATCCCTGTCCGCGATTTCCTCTGGGGAAAGATAACCCTTTAAGGATAAATACTCGTTTTTATAATCGAGCACTTTTCCGCTCTTTGCGCGGATTGCCCGTCTTAAAATCGTCTTATATTCATATTCGTTAAAGGTAAAGGTGGAACAGCTCTTTTGATAATACCGCCGAGCTACAGGGGTGCGCCAGTCGAGGATTTCCAAGCGAATATCCCCCTTTTTGCCAATATAATAGCTGTTATACCCTTCTTTATTATCCACCAAATCCATGCGGGCGAAATACGGCTCGTCAAAAAATGGACGGTAACTTTCCGTCTTCTCCTTTTCTTTTTCGATTTCCGCAAGCAGGTTTTTGATTTTGCGGTAGGTTTCGGCGTTGTCCTTTTCCTCGCGCTCTAAACGGGCAATTTCTTCCTTTGCCTCGCGGATAGCGTTTTTGTGCGGACGGATACGGGCGATACGCAGCATTTGCATGACCGCCTGCATATGCTCGTCCTCGTACGCGCGCTGTTTATCCTCTTCTAAAAGGGATAAAAACCAAGCCTTGTCCGCCTCTTTCTTGGGTTCGAGCAAGGCGATAAGTTGTGCGTAGGATAATTTTTCGGACATGACCGCCCTCCCCTTTCAAGTAATACTAATTTTAATGATAGCACATCCCCGCACCAAAAGTAAAGAATTTGAACGAAAATTTTTTCAAGAAATTTTTTCGACAAAAAAATGCCCGCAGGCGTTACCTGCGGGAAATTCTATTACATTTTGTCGGGAATACCGATACCAAGGAGCGCAAACGCGTTTTTAAGCGCCTGCAAGGTAGCGTTCGTGAGCGCCAAGCGGAAGTTTTTCGTCTTTTCGTCCTCAGCTGCAAGGATTTTGCAATCGAAGTAGAATTTGTTGAACTTTTGCGCGACGTCCACCGCAAAGCGGGCGATAAGCGAGGGCTCGTATTTCTCCCCTGCCGCCTTTACCGTTTCAGGGAAGGTGGACAATGCTTTGGCAAGCTCGATTTCCTGTGCGGAAAGCTCGGGAATTTCATAGCTTTCAGGCACGCCGCCTTTTTGGAGTACGGAGTTGGCTCTTGCGCAGGTATACTGCACGTAAACGCTCGTTTCTCCGTCGAAATTGAGCACCTTGTCGTACGAGAACACGATATCCTTTATCTTATTATTATATAATGCGCCGAAGATAACCGCGCCGACGCCGACCTTTTGCGCAACCTCCTGCTTGTTTTCAAGGTTAGGGTTCTTATCGTCGATAATCGTATACGCCTTTTCAATACACTTGTTGATAACGTCTTCCAAGAACACGACGTTGCCCTTACGCGTGGACATCGTACCCTCTTCCAAGGATACCATGCCGTAGGCTACGTGGACGAGGTCCTTTGCCCAATCCTTGCCCATTAATTCAAGCACCTTGAAGAATTGCTTAAAGTGTAAATTTTGCTGATAAGCTACGACGTATAAGCATTTATCAAAATCATAGGTATTTTTTCTGTACTGTGCAGCCGCCATATCACGGGTTGCGTACAGCGACGAACCGTCCGATTTCAAGATAATACAAGGGGGCATGTTGTACTCTTCCAAATCGACAACCTGCGCGCCGCGGCTTTCCACAAGCAAGCCCTTTTCCTTAAGCTCGTCTACAATAGGCTGCATTTTATCCGAATAAAAGCTTTCGCCTGCATAGGAATCGAAGCGGATATCCAGCATATCGTAAATTCTTTGCACGTCCTTTAAGGTAAGCTCCTTAAACCAGTGGAAAAGCGCAAGACACTCCTCGTCCCCTTGCTCTATTTTCTTAAAGTACGCGCGCGCCTCGTCGTCGTATTCGGGATGTTCTTCCGCTTCTTGCTGGAATTTGACGTACAGCTCGTTCAAAGCGCGGATCCCGCCCTCTTCAATCGTAGCCTTATCCCCCCAACGCTTGTAGGCGGAAATGAGTTTACCAAACTGCGTACCGTAGTCGCCAAGGTGGTTAATCCCCACCGCTTTATAGCCTAGGAAATTGAAAATTCTATACAGCGCACCGCCCAACACCGTTGTGGATAAGTGCCCGATGTGGAAAGGCTTTGCGATATTAATGGAAGAATAGTCGAGGCAAACGGTTTTTCCCTCGCCCTCGCAAGAAGAACCAAAGGTATCCTTTTCACTAAGGATTTTATCTAAAGTCGCTTTTACAAAGTCCGTTTTATTAATTTTGAAATTCAAATATCCGTTTACCGCGGATACTTCCTTGAGTACTTTTTCGCTAAGCACCGTTTCGTCCGCCATAAGCGCATCGCGTAAGGCTTCCGCAATCATAACAGGGCTTTTTCGCATAAGCTTTGCTAACTTAAAGCAGGGCAAAGCATAGTCCCCCATTTCCAAATTCGGGGGAAGAGCAATCATTTCGTAAAGCTCCTCTTTCGTTACCCCGTCAATGCTCAGTTTTTCGGCAATATAGTTCTTGTAGTCCATAATTTTACCTTCGTTTTTCGTTATCCTAATTAATATACCACAATTTTTTAATTTGAGCAAGTATTTTTTCAAATGGGGCGCGTTTAATTTGCCAAATTTTGAATTTTATATTATAATAGAGCAGAAAAAACGATAAAAGGAAGTTTATTTTTTATGAAACTCGGTGTTGTGGGACTCCCCAACGTAGGTAAATCCACTCTTTTTAACGCAATCACGCACGCAGGCGCGGAATGCGCGAACTACCCTTTTTGCACGATTGAGCCGAACGTAGGCGTCGTTGCCGTACCCGACGAGCGCTTGGATAAGCTCGCGGCGCTGTATTCGAGTAAAAAGGTTACCCCTGCCGTCATCGAATTCGTTGATATTGCGGGGCTTGTAAAAGGCGCGTCGCGCGGAGAAGGCTTGGGGAACAAGTTCCTTTCCCATATCCGCGAAGTGGACGCTATCGTGCACGTAGTACGCTGTTTTGAAGACGCCAATATTACCCACGTAGACAATAAAATCGACCCCGTAGACGATATCGAAACCATCAATTTAGAGCGCGTTATGGCGGATATGGAAGTCGTGCAAAACCGCATGAACAAGGTCAAGGTGCAGGCCCGCGGCGGCGCGGATAAGAAAGCCGTGGAAGAATACGCATTCCTTGAAAGATTGTATAGCCATCTCGAAAGCGAAAAGCCCGCGCGCAACTTTGATTTTGCCGAAGGCGAAGACGAGTTTATGAAAAACT
>JAZUQM010000167.1:0-10576 GCA_045605705.1 Candidatus Scatosoma sp. | reverse complement strand
TAGGCGGCGGCGACGTAACCGAACCCGTTATCGTATCCGGCTTTGAAGCGCCCGCATCCTACACCGACCACCTTGCGGCAAAAGCAGCGGCGGGTAAAACGGCGTACACCAAAGAAAAGGGCGAGCAAAAGAATACCTACGAAACGGAATTCATGACGGGCGATGATATGTTCGTTGCAGGCGACGACAACGACTTCAAATTCTTGCCCACCCTTCGTTTCTTGAATGCGAACGATGAACCCGAAACGGCTGTAGAATTCACTTCCGTAACGACGGTAAGCCTTTATAACGGCACCGAATACGGCGCGCTTGAAAGCAGAGCAAAAGAAGGCGCAGAAGGCATCGTAGAATACTTTGCGGACGATACCGTATACCTTACGGCAAACACCGCAAACAACACCTACGATTTCGCAGACGCGGCTATCGGTAAGCAGTTCAAGCTTGCAGTTCTTCCTACGGGCAACTATCAATACAACGGTTCCAAATCGGTAGACTGCGAAGTGAAAGTAGTAGACGGTTTCAACGTATACACCGCAAAACAGCTCGGCGTTATCGATAACGATAACCTCGCGGACGGCGCGACGTACGAAGTAGGGAAAAGAGCTGGCGTTTGGGACGATATCAAAAAAGCGGAAGGCTTGAAAGACGTTAACCCTACGGCGGTTATCTTCCAAAACGATATTTCCGTAACCAAAGACGATATCCCTGCAGATTTGATGTATACCTTGGATAAAGAGGTTGTATATTACGAAGACGCTGACGCGCAAACTAAGGCAAATCCTATTGCAGGTTCTAACACCTTCATTTACGACCAGTACGACGGCAGCAATACTTTGTTAAGCCGTATGCTTGCAGAGGGTGAAAGCTTCACTATCTACGGCAACTACTTCAACCTTGACTTGTCCCAAGTACCTTTGGTATGCTCCTTCGGCAGCGACGAAGGCAACACCTTTGAAGACGGTTACGGCAGCGATACCTCTAACGCGTCCTTCCTTTTGGTGGAAGGCGCAGGCACGACAGACGCTCCCGCGGCGCTCGGCTCGTTCACCATGGAAAACCTTGACGTAAAGGGCAACGCAAACATTGAACAGCACGTTTACGTAACCAAGAACGGCGATAAGAAAGCGGTATACGCAGGCGGTTTGATTTTTGCCAAGACGGGCGGTTTGACCCAAGTTATGGATAACGTTATCGCGCGTACCTTCTTCATTCCCCTTATGCCTCACGGTAAGGGTGCGGTAGTAACCTATAAGGACGTTAAGATATACGACTCCTATCAAGACGCAGCGTTCATTTGGGGTAAGAATACCATTGCTTTTGAAAACTGTAACTTTGAAAGAGCAGGCGGCCCCTTGATGATCGCGCAGGACATCGACCCTGATGAACCCACTCTTAAAAACTACCCCACCATTACGGCGGACGAAAATAGCAACTTCGTGAACATGGTTACGGGTAATGAATTCTGGTTTAACCTCTTCGGTGCAGGCGCATACATTAGCAGAATCCAAGGTTTGGATCAAATCTTCAAAAACTTCTATAGACAAGTTATGCAAGACGGTAAGATGAACATGATCTTCCTTTCCATGCCTATCGGTTCCGACTTGGGTATTATCGGCGATCATCAAGCGCAAAATTCCTTCACCTACACGAAGGGCGGTAAAGACTATGTGCTTGATAGAGTAGACACCAGAGCAAACTGGATGACTGAACAACCTGACACCGTTGGTGAAATGGTACACAACACCTTGGCAATCTCCGTAATGGGCGGTGCAGAGGCAGGTATCGTATTCAACGCAGGTTCTTCGATGGGCTTCATGAAGACGGAAACCGAGCCTGACTTCGGTTATATGGTTCCTACTTCTGCTACGACGGTAGCAACCGTTCCTAACACGGATATGACGGGTTTTGCAACCAGCGATTATATCTCTATCAACTTCGGTGGCTTCGGTTTGTTCCTTGAATTCTTCCAACAGCCCCTCCCTCAATCCTAAGATTTTGTAAAAACTTAATTTTATGGTAAAACAAACCCGCCTGCGGAGTATTCCGCAGGCGGGGATTGTTTTTATTTGGGTGAAGTTTTTTGCTACTCAAAAAGTTGTGGGAATATTAATAATAGCCGCAACTTGCCCCACAGGGGCAAACTTCACTTTCCGCAATGCGGAAAACTTCACTTGATTTATCAAACTTCTCTTTGCTGTTAGGCAAAACTTCACTTATTTACACTGTGTTTCTTCTCATTTGCCTTTATAGCTATCCTTTCTCCAAGGATTGCAAGCAAGGACATAAGATATCCCGCAATCGTAAAACCTACGATATATAACCCTAAGAAAATGGGGTAGGGGAGCGCTTTTTGAATCGCCTCAAATACAGGCAGAATACAGCTGCTGTAAGGGGAAATGTAGAACATATTAAAGTCGTAATCGGGATTGCCGAATTCGCCGTAAAGAATGTTCATAATCAGTGCTAAGGTTATGAGTACGATAAATACGGGCGCGCCTTTCAGTACGTTTCTTTGTGAGAGGGGAATTCTGCGCGAGGTGTACAGCATAATGCCGACAACGACCATTGCGCCGTGGTGAATCATGGTTTGCAGATTAATGCCTATCGTTTCGATAAATACCGTGCTTGGATACAGCATAACCGCCGCACCCGCAAACAGTCCGTAAGTACCCAAAAAGCAGTACAGCGCCTCGCGAATGCTTTGTTTCTTGATAAACACCGACGCAAGCATGATGTACACGGGTGTAGAGCAAAATTGAAAAGGGAATGAGCCCCATTCGTACGCCCAAGTATCCTCGTCGGGATTGTAAGCGAAGTTGAGCTGCTTGTAAATTTCCAGCGCGATAAGTAAGCCTGCGATACTGCCGAGTATGATATTGAACTGCTTATCCGTAAGGTTTCTTGCCTTCACGCACACGAGCACGCACGCACCGACGAGTGCAAATAGACATAGCCAGTGAAACCAGCCGTATAGGGTAGGCTCGGTCATTTGCCCGTTTAGGGCGGCTAGGATTTTTTCAAAAAAGGTAACGTTTTGGGGCTCTATTTTAATCTCGATATGCCCGATACCTTGGGAAAAATTACGCATAAACTCTCCTAATCAAGTTCAATTTTTATGTTTTTACGGTAATACATATCATCTTCTTTGGTGATAGGGCGGAGTACTTTGCAAGGATTTCCCACAGCCACTACGTTCGCGGGCAAATCCTTTGTAACGACGCTGCCTGCACCGACGACGGTATTATCGCCTATCGTAACGCCGGGCAAAACGATTACGCCCGTGCCCAGCCAGCAGTTTTTGCCGATATGCACGGGGAGATTGTATTGATAGCCCTGCTCCCGCAAAGCGGGTGAAATGGGGTGCGCTGCCGTAGCAATGACGACGTTCGGCGCGAACATGGTATAATCGCCCACGTAAATATGCGTATCGTCTACGAGTGTAAGATTAAAATTCGCGTACACTTTCTTGCCAAAATGCACGTGTTTTCCGCCGAAGTTGGCGCGGAAAGGAGGCTCGATATAACACCCTTCGCCGATTTCCGCAAACATTGCTTTAAGAAGTTCTTGCCGTTTTTCCGCCTCGTAAGGACGGGTGGCGTTATAATCGCAAAGCTTGTCCAACAGCTTCGTTTGTTCTTTGAATATTTCTTCGTCAAACGGGTCGTAGATTTTTCCCGAATGCATTTTTTCTCTTATATCCATTTTTTCTCCAAAAGAGCGTAGCAGGTACGCGTTGAATTAATATTCCGCGCTTTCGATTACGCCTCCGCCAAGACAGTTGATACCCTCGTATAAAACGGCGTATTGCCCCTCGGTAACGGCGCGCTGTTTTTCTTGGAACTCAATGTGTAAGCCCCCGTCCGCTTTCACGCACACGTGTACGGGCTGGTCGGGCTGACGGTAACGGAATTTCGCCATACAGTCGAATTCCTTTTCGCGTTTCGCAAAGGGTATCCAGTTAAAGCCCGACACCTCGCAGGATTTGGAGTATAAGGGGCTTTCGTCGCCATGGGAAACGTAGAGGATATTATTTGGCAAATCCTTTTTTACGACGAACCATCTTCCGCCCTCGTCCTCGCCTTTAATCCCGCCAAGGTCTAACCCTCTTCGCTGACCCAAGGTATAATACATAAGCCCGCAGTGCTGACCCACTTCCTTGCCTGAAAGGTCTAAAATTTTTCCCTTAGAGGCAGGCAGGTACGAGCTGAGGAATTTTCTAAAATTCCGCTCGCCGATAAAGCAGATACCCGTGCTGTCCTTTTTCTTTGCCGTAGCAAGCCCATATTCGAGCGCGATTTGCCGTATTTCAGGCTTTTCCATGTCTTGTAAGGGGAAGAGCACGTTTTCAAGCTGGCTTTGAGAAAGCTGGTTTAGAAAGTAAGTTTGGTCTTTGTTTTGGTCTTTGGCTTTTTGCAAGTAGTGGACGCCGTTTTCATGCGCGATCTTGCAGTAATGCCCCGTCGCGATGAAATCCGCGCCGAGTTTTTTCGCTTCTTGCAGAAAGGGCCCGAACTTGATTTCGCGGTTACATAAAACGTCGGGGTTTGGCGTTCTGCCTGCCTTATATTCGGCAAGGAAATAGGAAAATACTCTGTCCATGTATTCCTTGGCAAAGTTGACGGTATAATAGGGGATATCGAGCACCGAACAAACCCTGCGTACGTCCGCGTAATCGTCCTCGGCGGTGCAGCAGCCGTTTTCGTCGTTTTCTTCCCAGTTTAACATAAACAGCCCGATAACGTTATACCCCTGCTGTTTCAAAAGCAAAGCGGCAACCGAGCTATCCACACCGCCGCTCATGCCCACGACGACCGTTTTCGACATAATTCCTCCCTTTTTCCGCTATCGCGGAAAAATTTTTCGTCATTTTGGAAATAGTATATCATAAACGCTTGCAAAAAGAAAGCAAAAAAAGTAAAATATAAGAGCATTTCATAAAAAAATCACAAAAATATGCGCTTGTAGTCTAATTGGATAAAATGAGGCCCTCCGACGGCTTTGTTCTGGGTTCGAGTCCCAGCAGGCGCACCATAAAGAAACCATAATATTGATACGAAAAATATCGGTATTATGGCTTTTTTATTGCCAAAATGGGGGTATTTTTCCCTTTTTTATAGATTTTATAGTAAAAATTGAGGCTAGCAGGGATATTTTTTGTCCTTGCAAGCCTTTTTTGTTTTTAGCCGTAAAATATAAATCGTTCACTTTATACCCTTATCGTTCAATTTATGGGGTATCGTTCAATTATTGATTCGCTTAAAAAATTATTGATTTTTAATGAATTATGTGATATACTAAACTAACCGATAAATAAGAATTTGATGGGGTGATGTTATGGAATGGTTTAATATTTTCGGTTTGGCGTTTATAACTGCAATAATGATTCCAAACATCATATTTGCGCTCAAACATAAAGAGGCTTTTGAAAATAGGTATCACAACAAAACGATTGAAATTATTGAGCAGATTGGTAGATTTGGATGCTTCGGCTTTATGATTTTCAACATCCCAACGACTTGGTTTGGCTGGTGGTCTGACGAAGCATTTGCTATCTATCTGATGGTAGATGCTGTACTGATTGTTTTGTATTGCACGATATGGGTTATCTATTGGCGTAAAAACAATGTTTTCAAAGCAATGGCTCTTTCTATTATACCATCGGCAATATTCTTGTTTAGTGGTATTATGTGCAGGTCGATATTGTTGATTATATCGGCTTTGCTATTTGCTCCTGCCCATATTTTTATTTCGTATAAAAATGCTGATTAAGTTTGTTAAATTCCAATTTATCGAACTAAAATGGGTGCAAACCCTATTACGAAAATGCACCCATAACTCTAAAAAAATGCCCCCATTGTAAAATGGTATCAAAATTTTAAATTACGCACAAAAAAGCACTCCATAAGGAGTGCTTTTAATCTTCTACGAGTTCGTCCAGCGAAATTTCAAAAAATTTCGCAATTTGTGTGAGTTGGGTAATAGACGGTTCGGTATAACCCGTTTCCCAATGGGAAATAGTTTTTAAGGAAACATTTAGAGCCTCGGCGAGCGCATTTTGCCCTAATCCCTTTTCCGCCCGTAAAGTTTTTAGATTTTCCTTAAATCCCATAGCCATTCCACTTTAGCATAAATAAAAAAATTGTCAACAAAATTCATGACAGATTAACTATTGACAAATTTTTCCGTTTGTGCTATAATACATATACTATAATAATTTTGGAGGACCAAAAATATGAAGAAATTTTTAGTTGCATTGATGGCTGCTTTGACTTGCCTTGCTTGCGTAGCTTGCGCTCCTGCAAACGTTGATAAAGCAAAGGCAAAGATGGAAGAAGCTGGCTACAAAGTTGAAGTATCGGATGAAGATGCTGCTGAACTTGTTGCAGGTGAAGAAGCTGTTGGTATGATCGTTGCTACCAAAGGCGAATTTAGCTTGACGGGCGGCGCTGACTTCGATATGCTTACTGCAGTTCTCTTTGAATCCTCTTCTGCGGCAAAAGACTATTATGAAGAACATAAAGACGAAGCTGACGAAGATCAAGTTCTTAAACAGGACGGCAAGTGGGTTTACGCTGGTACGGAAGACGCTGTAGAAGCTTTCTCGAAATAAGCAAAAACCAAAAACAAAACGGGCGCGGATGCGCCCGTTTTTTCGTTAGTGAAGTTTTTACTTCGTAAAAGAGAAGTTACTGCGTAGAGAAGTTGCGGCTTCGCCGCAGTGAAGTTTTGAGCAATGCTCAAAGTTATGGCTGTTATTCATATTTCCATAACTAGGGGCAAACTTCACTTTCCGCGTAGCGGAAAACTTCGTTTGATTATCAAACTTATCTTTTACCCGAAAAAGGCAAAAAGTTCTCTATAAACCATAGGGCATATATGCGTTGAAAATAAAACGACCCTACCATGTACGCGTTGAAAATAAAATAGGCAGGTATGCGTTCAACGCGTACCTGCCTATCATTTAGCCATAAAATTAGAAATCCACTTTTTCTTGGATATACGCAATCGCCTCTTCCACAGGTACGCGGATTTGTTCCATCGTATCGCGGTCGCGCACGGTTACCGTATTGTCTTCAAGGGTTTGGAAGTCAACCGTTACACAGTAGGGCGTACCGATTTCGTCCTGACGGCGGTAGCGCTTACCGATAGAACCCGTGATATCGTAGGTGGTGGAGAATTTCTTCATCATCTTCGCGTAAATCTCATCCGCCTTTTCCGCTAAGTTCTTTTGCAAGGGCAATACCGCGCACTTGTAGGGGGCAAGGAAGGGATGCAATCTCAAAACGGTACGTACATCGTTTTTCGCCTCGTCAACCACTTCTTCGTCGTATGCGTCCGTCAGGAAAGCGAGCACGACGCGGTCCGCGCCCAAAGAGGGTTCTACTACGTAGGGTACGTATCTTTCGTTGGTTACGGGGTCAAGGTAGGTGATAGGCTTTCCGCATTCTTTGGCGTGTTGGCTCAAATCGTAATCCGTTCTGTCGGCGATACCCCAAAGCTCGCCCCAACCGAACGCGAATTTATATTCAAAGTCGGTGGTTGCTTTGGAATAGAAGCAAAGCTCCTCGGGGGAGTGGTCGCGAAGGTGGAGATTTTCCTCTTTCATACCGAGGGACAAAAGCCAGTTCTTGCAGAAATCCTTCCAGTATGCAAACCATTCCAAATCCGTGCCGGGCTTGCAGAAGAATTCAAGCTCCATTTGTTCAAACTCACGGGTACGGAAGGTGAAGTTGCCGGGGGTGATTTCGTTTCTAAAGGACTTACCCACCTGCGCGATACCGAAAGGCACGCGAAGTCTGGTGGAGCGCTGTACGTTTTCAAAATTCACGAAAATACCCTGTGCCGTTTCGGGACGAAGGTAAACGGTGTTTGCGGAATCCTCGGTAACCCCTTGAAAGGTCTTGAACATCAAATTGAATTTTCTAATCGACGTGAAATCGCTGTTTCCGCAAACGGGACAAACGATTTTGTGTTCGGTAATGAACGCCTCAAGTGCGTCGTTGTCCATTGCCTCGACCTTAACGTCCAAATTTTTCTTCGCAACGTACGCTTCTACGAGGTTGTCTGCTCTGTGGCGGGCTTTACAGCTCTTACAGTCCATAAGAGGGTCGGAGAATCCGCCGAGGTGTCCCGACGCTTTCCAAGTGCGGGTATTCATGAGGATAGCGCAGTCTACGCCCGTGTTGTAGGGATTTTCCTGCACGAACTTTTTCCACCACGCTTTTTTGACGTTGTTTTTAAGCTCTACGCCAAGAGGACCGTAGTCCCAAGTATTCGCAAGCCCCCCGTAAATTTCACTGCCGGGGAAGATAAAGCCTCTGTTTTTGCAAAGAGAAACGAGTTTTTCCATCGTTACTGCTCTTTTGTCTGCCATAACCGTAAAACCTCTCGATTAAAATTTATACGAAATTATTATACAATGTTTTGACAGGATAAGTCAAACGAAAGGGGGGAGAAAATTGAGAAAAAATTCGCACGCATAGGGGTTTTTCAAAGTCGCGAAAAAAAAATTAGAAAAAAGTTAAAAAAAATCAAAAAAATCCTCAAAGAACTATTCCCTTTTTTGAGAAAGTATGATATAATGGTAGAACGAGAGTGTATATATAGTGAAAAATACGCTCGCGGGCACGTGCACGAAGGAGAGAGAATATGCTGTCGGATATCGAGATTGCGGAAAGCGCCAAACTTATCGACATACGCGAGGTTGCCAAAACCCTCAATTTAACGGAAGAAAATTTGGAGTTGTACGGAAAGTACAAGGCGAAAATTACTCTTCCTAAGAACGCGGAGCGAAAAGCGAAGCTGATTTTGGTAACGGCGATCAACCCGACTTCGTCGGGAGAGGGGAAAACCACCGTATCCATCGGGCTGGCGGACGGACTTTCCAAAATCGGCAAGCGCGCTTGCTTGGCACTTAGAGAACCCTCGCTTGGTCCTGTATTCGGTATCAAGGGCGGTGCGGCAGGCGGCGGCTACGCGCAAGTCGTTCCTATGAGCGAAATCAATTTACATTTCACGGGCGACCTGCACGCAATTACCGCGGCAAACAATCTTTTGTGCGCTCTTATGGATAACCATATTTTCCGCGGGAACGAACTGAAAATCGACGTCAATAATATCTACTTCCACCGTTGTATGGACATGAACGAGCGTCAGCTTATCAACGTTACGATCGGCGGTAAGGGCAGAGGGGTAGAGAGAGAAGACCACTTTGACATCACGGCGGCAAGCGAAATTATGGCGGTGCTGTGCTTAGCTACCGATATCGACGATTTGAAAAAGCGTTTAGGCAACGTTATCGTGGGCTTGAACACGGACGGCGACTACGTGCGTGCGAAGGATATTCCCGGCGCGGTGGGGTCAATGGCGGTATTATTGAAGGACGCTATGAAGCCCAACCTCGTACAGACCTTGGAACACACCCCTGCGATTATTCACGGCGGGCCGTTTGCGAATATCGCCCACGGCTGCAACAGCGTACAGGCGACGTACGCGGCAATGAGCCTTGCGGAGTATGCGGTAACCGAGGCGGGGTTCGGCGCGGACCTCGGTGCGGAGAAATTCCTCGATACCAAGTGCCGTGCGGCGGGCATTGAACCCGACTGCGTGGTGATCGTAGCGACGGTAAAGGCGTTAAAGCTGCACGGCGGCGCGGACAAAACGACCTTAAGCGAAGAGAACCTTGCGGCACTTGAAAAGGGTATGCCTAACCTCTTAAAGCATATTGAAAATATCAAAACAGTATACAAAAAGCCCGTTGTTGTGGCGATGAACAGGTTTTTCACGGACACACAGGCGGAAACGGATTTCGTTATCGCAAAGGTGAAAGAGGCGGGTTCGGTAGCGGTGTTTACCGACGTGTTCTTGAAAGGCGGCGAGGGCGGTAAGGAGCTTGCACAAGAGGTTGTTAAGGCTTGCGAAATTCCCTCAAAAATGGAATACGCATACGAATTAGACGAGGGCGTATGTGAAAAAATCGAGCATATTGCAACGAGAATTTACGGTGCGGACGGCGTGGATTTTAGCGAAGACGCGCTTGCAAAGATTAAGACGATTGAAGAAAAGGGCTGCGGAAATTTACCCGTGATTATTGCAAAAACGCAGTATTCCCTTTCGGATAATGCGGAATTGCTCGGCAGACCCACGGGCTTTAGAGTTACCGTGCGGGACGTTGTGCTGAAGGGCGGCGCGGGCTTTATCGTAGCGATTGCGGGCAAAATCATGCTCATGCCCGGGCTTGGCGCACACCCCGCTGCGGAAAAGATAGACCTGCTCAGCGACGGCACGATTGTGGGCTTGTCTTAAACGTGAATTGTTCACTTCGTTCACGTGAATAGCTCTGCGAGCGTGAATTGTCATAAAGACGTGAATTGCAAACCTGCGGTTTGCGTTGAGGAAATAGTTTGATATTATGGGGAAAGACTTAATAAACTTATCAAAAGAGTTTGCCGTAGAGATAGTGAATCTTTGTAAAGAGATTAGAGAAAATCGCAATGAAAGAGTGCTCGTAAATCAACTGTTAAGAAGTGGAACAAGCATCGGAGCAAATATTCACGAGGCAAATTATGCTCACGGC